>JAQUHM010000019.1 GCA_028683595.1 Geobacteraceae bacterium
TTCGAAACGCTCCTCGCGGGCTCCGCTGGTTGCGTTGATTCTTGCCATCGCCCGGCTGATGCCGACTTCTTCCGGACAGTCCAAAAGGATTGTCAGGTCAGGGGTAAGTCCTCCGGTGGCAAGCTGCGCCAGGTTTTCAATGAGAGCCAGGTCGAGGGAGCGACCGTAACCCTGATACGCAGTGGTGGCATCGGTAAAACGATCACAAAGGACGATCTTCCCCTCTGCCAGCGCCGGTCTGATCACCTCAGCCATATGCTGGGCACGGGCAGCGGCATAAAGAAGCAGTTCGGCAAGGGGCACCAGGGCGCTGTTGTCTGCGTCGAGGAGTATTGCCCTGATCTTGTTTGCAATGGGACATCCTCCCGGTTCCCGGGTCGCCACTACCTGGCAGCCGGTTTCCACCTGCAGTTCGCGGGAGAGAATATCCGCCTGGGTAGACTTGCCACATCCTTCTATACCCTCAAAAGTGATAAAATAGGCCACGTAGGACACTCCACCAAGCTCGTAAAGAAATGCTGAATTATAGGTGAGAGGTATGAATTAATCAAGCCAAAAACCCTTGCGAGCCCTTATCGTGTTGATAAAATGGGGATAGTTGGTTTATACTCCACTATCCTGAAAAGAGCATCGTACCGTGAGACCCGTTCAGCGGGGAGAAAGGGTTGTTTCCGTATGAAGATGAGCAGGGAAGAGCTGATGGAAGGCCTTGAAGCGGCTCTTGACTATCGATTCAAGAATCGTGCGTATCTGGCAGAGGCTCTTACTCACCGGTCTTTTGCAAATGAAGCGCGCGAATCGGGATTCCGGGATAATCAGCGTCTGGAGTTTTTTGGTGACGCAGTACTGGGTCTTCTCGTCAGCAGAAGACTGTTGGAGAGGTTTCCGTTAACGGAAGAAGGAGATCTCTCCCGCCTCAGGGCATCGCTGGTGGATGAGTCGGCCCTTGCGGGTATCGCAGAAGGGCTTCATCTTGGGAACTTTCTTCTTCTTGGGCGCGGTGAGGAAAAGACCGGCGGCCGAAGAAAAAAATCCATTCTCTCTGACGCCTTGGAGGCTCTTGTGGCAGCGGTCTATCTTGATGGAGGCATTGAGGCGGCGGAGCACCTGGTTGACGCGCTCTTTGTGCAGTTGCTGGAAACAACCGAGATCGATGCTATCGGCAGAGACTATAAAACGAGATTTCAGGAGCTTTGCCATGCTCTCCACGGCAAGGGTCCCCAGTATGTACTGGAAGAGGTTTCCGGCCCTGATCACGAGCCTTTGTTTGCGGTAACGGCACGCATTGGTGAAAAACTCCTTGGCAAGGGGGTGGGCAAGAGCAAGAAGCTGGCTGAACAGGCCGCTGCGAGGGAGGCTCTCGGGCGGCTCGAGGAGACAGTACAATCCGAAAAGCTTTGAAAAAAACCATTGTTCCGTTCTTTATTTCCCACCAGGGGTGCCCTCATCGTTGCATTTTCTGCAACCAGGAAAAGATTGCCGGATCAAACGGGGACTTTCCCTCGCCTGCAGAAATACGGGACAAGGTAACTGCCTATCGACGCACGAGCGGTTGTCAGGGGGTTGATGTTGCCTTTTATGGAGGAAGTTTCACCAGTATTCCACGAGAAGACCAGCTGCGGCTTTTGCATCCCCTTCAGAATCTGCTTGCCAGCGGAGAAGTTACTTCCATAAGGATTTCCACACGTCCGGATTCCCTGAATGCTGAAGCAGCAGCTTTTCTCTCTGCATCGGGCGTCTGCACTGTTGAACTTGGAGTCCAGTCCATGGATGATACGGTTCTCGAACAGGCAGAGCGCGGGCATTGTGCAGCGGATGTGGAGAAAGCCGTCGCCTGTCTCAAAAATCAAGGAATCTCCGTGGGGCTGCAGCTCATGCCGGGACTTCCTGGCGACACCTGGGAGACATCTGTTTCCTCTCTTTCACGGGCATTGGCTCTTCGGCCGGATTTTCTCCGTATCTATCCAACGCTGGTGGTGGCAGGCACTTCCCTTGCACGTCGCTATGCCGAGGGGAACTACTGCCCCCTTTCTCTGGCGGAGGCTGTAAACTGGTGCAAGATGCTGCTTCACCATGCGCTCCTTGCAGGGGTTCCGGTTGTCCGCATGGGGTTGCAGCCGACCACGGATCTTGAGAGTGCCGGAACAATTCTCTCAGGACCGTACCATCCAGCCTTTCGGCAGCTGGTGGAGGCCGAGCTTTGTTTCGATCTGCTGCGAAAGTTGATTCCGCACTGCGCAGATACGAGCGAGCCTCTTTCCTTAAGCTGTGCGCCCGCAAGAATTGCCGATGTCGTGGGTCAAAAGCGTTCAAACATTCAGCGCCTGGTGCGAGAGCATGGTGTTCGGATTGATCGGGTTCAGGGAGATTCCCGGCTTGCACACTTCGACATTGTCGTGGAGGGATCGAGCGGTATTCGAAGGGGCAGTATTGTCAAAGATCTCTGTTATTCAGTAGAAAATTATCATTCGGAAACTCTGGATAGAAGCCAGAAAAAGGAAATTTCCCATGCCTGATACACCATTTAGATCCGGGTTCGTTGCCATCATCGGGCGACCCAATGTCGGGAAATCGACACTATTGAACCAGGTTCTCGGCGAGAAGATCGTGATTACCTCGGACAAACCCCAGACCACCCGCAACCGGGTCCAGGGGATCCATAACCTCCCTGGCGCACAGATAGTTTTCATTGATACGCCGGGCATTCACAACGCGCGTTCCCGGCTCAACCAATTCATGATGGAAGCTGCGCTTTCTTCCGTAAAAGGGGTGGATGTGGTTCTGCTTCTCGTGGATGCCAGCACATTTTCCTCGAGCCCTGACGAATTGCTGCTTGAAGTCCTCAAAGGGATAAATGTCCCGGTGATACTAGCGCTGAACAAGATAGACCTGCTTCCAAAAGAAAAACTTCTGAAAGTGATGGCTTCCCATGCGCAGCTGCATCCTTTCCGAGAGATTGTTCCTGTCTCAGCAGCAACGGGAGACGGCGTCGAGTTGCTGGTGAAGCTTCTTGCCGGGTTGTTGCCGGAAGGGGTCCCGTACTTTCCCGACGACATCCTCACCGACCTGCCGGAGCGTTTTATCGTGGCGGAAATGATTCGTGAGAAGGTTTTCCGTCTGACGCACGACGAGATTCCCTATTCGACGGCGGTATCCATAGAAAACTTCAAGGAGCGTCAGGACGGACTGGTTTCCATTTCCGCCGTGATTACCGTGGAGCGTGATTCTCAAAAAGGCATTATTATCGGCAAGAAGGGGGAAATGCTGAAAAAGATCGGCAGGCAGGCCCGGCAAGAGATAGAACAGCTTCTCGATGCACGTGTCTTCCTGGAGCTGTTTGTGAAGGTGAGCAAGGACTGGCGGGATAATCGCCGGATGATGAAGGAGTTGGGATACGAATGAGACCGATAGTAGCAATTGTGGGACGTCCCAATGTGGGTAAATCGACCCTTTTTAACCGTCTGGTGGGGAGGCGGAAGGCTATCGTTGACGATATGCCGGGCGTTACCCGTGACCGGAATTATGCCCAGGTGGATCGCTTTAACGTTCCTTTTACCCTGATAGATACCGGTGGTTTCGAACCGGTGAGCGATGACCGCATGCTTCAACAGATGCGGGAGCAGTCGCAATTGGCCATGGAAGAGGCAGATGTCATCCTGTTCATCATGGACGCGCGGCAGGGACTTGTCGCGGCGGACCGGGAAGTGGCGGAAATGCTGCGCAAGGTCGACAAGCCGGTTTTTTTCGTTCTCAATAAGGTGGAGAGTGAAAAACAGGAGGCCGAACTGGGAGACTTTTATGCTCTCGGCGTGGATAACCTCTATTCTATTTCGGCGGAACACAATCGTGGTGTCGATGACCTGATGGACGAGGTATTAGCCACTTTCCCCCGGACGGAAGACGCAGGAGAGGATGAGGATATCACCCGTATTGCGGTGGTTGGTCGTCCCAATGTCGGGAAGTCGTCCCTGGTGAATCGTCTGCTTGGCTATGAGAGGGTTGTTGCCAACCCGGTCCCGGGGACCACCCGTGATTCCGTGGATTCCTATTTTACCTGCAACAAGAAGCGTTTCCAGCTTATCGATACGGCCGGGATCCGACGCAAGGGCAGAATCAGCTTGAAGGTGGAGAAATACAGTGCGGTGGATGCTCTACGCAGTCTGGATCGAGCCGATGTTGCTCTTATCGTCATCGATGCGGAAGAAGGCATCACCGATCAGGATATACGGATCGCCGGCTATGCCTGCGAGGCCGGTCGAGCCTGTATCCTGGTGGTGAACAAGTGGGACCTGGTGAAAAAAGACAACTCCTCCACCGGAAAGTTCACCGAAAACCTCCGTATTGAGCTTAAGTATCTCTCATATGCCCCGATAGTGTTTGTCTCGGCACTGAGCGGTCAGCGAACGGGCAAGATCCTGCAGATGGTGAATGAAGTGATGGAAGACTACACAAAGAGGATTTCTACCTCAGATTTGAACAGAATCTTCAAAGAGGCTATTACTTCTCATCACCATCCGCTTCATCAGGGACGGCGGGTAAAGTTCTATTACACCACCCAGGTGGGGACAAAGCCCCCGAAATTTGCCGTTTTCACCAATTGCCCCGAGGGAATCCAGGAATCTTACGAGCGATATCTTGCCAACCGTTTTCGGGAGGCTTTCGGATTTTCCGGAACGCCGATCCGTTTTCTCTTCAGAGGGAGAGAGCGCTGAAGGGGGAGTAAAACTCTTTACTTGCAAAGGCGTATGGTTTATGCTTGCTCTGCCTTTTTCGGGCCCTGACGGGCTGGTAAAGATCGGTTTTTTTCGTGACTATTACTGCTTTTCCCGAGGTCTTTGTGCGGATATCCATGGAATACGGTTCCGAAGGAAACATCTCTGCTGTCAGGGGATCAGTTTATCATCGTTGCCGCTTGTTTCAGAAGTCGAATAGCGGAGCCCTGTCACTATGAGTCTTGTTGGTAACCTGGAAGATCTTGGACTCGGAGAGATTCTCCAGATAGTCAGTCTCAGCAGAAAGTCGGGAGTTCTCTCCTTGTTTAGCCGTGGCCGCGAGGGGAAGATCGTTTTCCGTCAGGGACAGGTGATCCGGGCAACAATCGACGGCCAGCAGTCCCACTTGGGGCAACTCCTTCTTAGAAACGGTGCTATTACCGATGCTTTGCTGCGAAAAGCCTTGACTCTGCAGGAGCAGGAGGGTGGGAAGGAGCGTCTTGGAGAACTTCTGATACAGCGCTTTTCCGTGCCTGCCGATCTAGTAGAAGAGGTCGTCCGCCAGCAGATTGAAAATACGGTGTATGCACTTTTTGCCTGGTCAGAAGGGTCGTTTGATTTCGAGTTGCGGGATACCGTGGACGCCATCGAGGATCCTCCGCAGGATCTGTCGCAGTGTTTTCTGGAGCAGGGGCTGAACCCTCAGTTTCTCGCCATGGAGGGTTCCCGGCTGCTGGATGAGCGTCGCCACAGGGGCGAAATTCAGGAGGATACCCTGAACGCCGACGAAGGCACCTTCCTCGACAACTGTGACCTTGCTTTCGACCTGATTCAGGATGATGAAAATGCCTCCGTACCTGAGCAGATAGCGGACCGCATCGTTGTGCTGGTGGATGATGACGAACTGGTCCGAGGAAGATTTTCCACCCTGCTCGCCGGTTGGGGTTTTACCGTCCACGATTTTTCGAAGACCGAAGATACCCTGATCAAGATCGATTTTCTCTATCGTGACGGTTTCCGACCAACAGTGCTGGTTGACCTGATCATGCCCAGAATGGATGGTTCCGGCATTTTGGGAGGATTGGAACTTATTGATCTCATCCATGACAATTTCCCCGATCTGACGGTCATCGTTCTGGCCGACCACCACACCAACAATGCCGAGCAGAAAGTGCGGGAGAAAGGCTACCCCTTTCTGCTCAAGCCTCGCAAGGCCGAGATCTCTGATGAGGATACCTTCCGTGCCTTTTCCGAGAAGCTGAAGTCCGAGCTTGCAGTCCTCAGTCCGGAGAAGCCGGTAGAACCAGCAAACGAGACCATCAACCTTGGAGATGAGCTGTTCCGGGAGTTCGGCGAGGAATTCATGCCGATGTCAGTTTCTGAGCCCCATGGTCCGGCAGTTTCCCTGTTGCGGAGCATGCTGGCAGAACTGAATAACCCTTCACTGGACGGGGGAATCCTTCTGCTCGTGCTTCGATTTGCCGCAGAATTCATGAATCGGGCAGTAGTCTTTACGGTACGGGAAGACGGGATCAGGGGCCTTGGACAGTTTGGCATTGTTGATCCGGAAGGACAAGCCGATGCTCATGTGCGCGATCTTCATATTCCGCTTGGTTCCGATCCGATTTTTACCCGGGCGATTACCACCGGGACTACCGTGAAGGAGCCTCCCGAGCGAACTGACTGGAGCCGTTATCTGTTCGAGCAGTTGGGCGGTGGGGAACCACAGGAGATTTTTCTCGGTCCCCTGATAAGTGAGGGGAAAGTGGTGGCGCTGTTGTATGGTGATAACCTGCCGGGAAATGATCCTCTCGTTGATACCGATTCTCTGGAGATATTTCTTGCCCAAGCGGGAATGGCAATGGAAAAGGCACTCTTGCAGCAAAAATTGAAAGAAAAAGTTCAGGAGGAAATGTGAAGAAGATACTCATTACTGAGGATTCCTCCGCAACACGCTCTTTTCTCGCCGCTACCATTGAAGTGATGGAAGGATTCGAAGTTGTCGAGGCCTCCAGTGGTTTTGAGGCATTGCGTCTTCTGCCTCGGGAGCGGATCGATCTGATTATAACCGATATAAATATGCCCGATATCAATGGCTTGGAACTGATCAGCTACATTAGAAATAATCCGAATTATTGTTCGATTCCCCTTTTCATTATCTCCACCGAGAGCAGTGAAAAGGATCGGGAGCGGGGGCTGGCGCTCGGCGCAAACGAATATCTGGTGAAACCTTTCCACCCGGAGAGGCTGCAGGAACTGATTCTTGCCTATATCGGTTAAGAGGCTCCGGCTTCTGATGATGCACTGACTCCGGCAACTCGGGCAGGAGGACAGTCGGAAGCGAGCCGACTGAAAGGAAACAATGACGGATTACCACGATCCCCTGAGTAAGGCTGCCAAAGATTTCCTGGCGGAGGCCGAGGAGATATTCGACCAACTGAGCGGTGATATCCTGTTACTCGGGGACTCAGTCGGCAAGGAGGAGTGTGCTCCGGAAACCGTCAATTCCATCTTTCGAAGCGCGCACTCTCTCAAGGGGCTTGCCGGTATGTTCGGATATGGAGAAATTGCCGAACTCTCCCACAACCTGGAAAGCCTTCTGGACTATCTGCGTCTTGGCAAAATAGAGCTGAGCGAGCATACTCTGGCTGTTTTGTTTGATGCCGTGGAGGTTCTCGGTTCACTCGTCCGTTCCGCAAGTTCCGAAGCCGGCGGCCAAGCAGACCTTGCCCCGGTTCTCGATCGAATCACTACCTGTATTTCCGGTGCACGCGTGGAAGCTGCCACGCTTTCTCCTGCGGATTTAGGCATTTCAGAAAAGACGCTTCATGCCCTGACCGAATACGAGGAACACCGCCTCAAGGAGAATATTGCCCGGGGAAAATCCCTCTGTCTTATCCATGCTTCTTACAGTCTTGATACCTTTGATCGGGAACTTGGCGAATTACTTGATCTGCTTAAGGACTCCGGAGAGGTTATCAGCACGCTTCCGAGTGCTGAAGGGGGTCTCGAAAACAGTATCGGTTTCGACATACTGTTCGGAGCGACTAAAAAGCCGGAAGAGCTTTTCGCCTTGCTGGACTTGAAGGGCGCCTCGTATATCAGGCTTGGCGGTTCAGCTGTCGGGTCGGACGTGCAATGCGAGGGAAATACATCGCTACCCAAACAGGAAGATAGTGCTGATACCGCCGTTTCCGAGGGCGAAGCTTCACCTCTTACTGCCCGTAGTATTTCTCACTCGATGCGGGTTGATATCTCGAAGCTTGACGATCTGATGAACATTGTCGGCGAACTGATCCTCTTTCATGGCACTGTCTCGTCTATCTCGGAAAAGATGCGGATTCAGGGGTTTTCCGGCCTTGCGGTCGAACTTGGTAAAACCGCCAAGGGGATGGAACGCAAACTGAATGAATTGCAGAAGCGGGTCATGGAAGTCCGGATGGTTCCGGTTGGGCAGCTTTTTGAAAAAATGTCCCGGATTGTGCGGAAAATTTCGCGGGAGCAAGACAAGCTGATTGATCTGAAACTGTCCGGCTCTGATACGGAACTGGACAAGATGATCGTCGAAGATATTGCCGATCCCCTCATGCATATCATCAGGAATTCTATTGATCATGGCATCGAGACCCCAGCGGAGAGGAGGAAGTACGGCAAGGATGAGAGAGGTACCATCAAGCTTTCCTCCTATCAGAAGGGCAACCACGTTGTCATCGAAATCGAGGATGACGGTAGGGGCATCGATCCGGGAAAAATTGTCAAAAAAGCTTTGGCGCTTGGCCTCATTGAAAGTGACGAAGGCCTTTCGCAAAAAGATATTCTGGATATTCTCTTCCTTCCCGGCTTTTCCACCGCGGCAGCGGTCAGCGACATCTCAGGTCGCGGAGTAGGGATGGATGTTGTCAAAAATAATATCGCCTCTGTTTCCGGCACGGTAGAGATTACAAGCACGCCTGGGGAAGGGAGCCGCGTAATCATAACACTCCCGATCACCCTTGCCATTATAAAGGCATTGCTGGTTGAAACATCCGGCCGCTCCTATGGAATTCCCATTACTTCGGTACGAGAGACTCTTTCCCTTGAAGATGTGGAGATAAGCACCGTCGAGCGCAAGGAGGTCATGCAGCCGCGCGACGCAACCTTGCCGCTTCTGCGGCTGGAAAATTATTTTAATTGCCTCAAGTGCGATGAACTTTCTGCCAACTCCTATGTCGTGGTGGTTGGCGAGAACGAGCGGCGCGTGGGAATTATGGTGAATGATCTTCTTGGACAGCAGGATATCGTCATCAAATCCCTGGGTGACACTTTCAAGGGTGTGAGGGGAGTGGCCGGGGCAGCAGATCTGGGCGATCAGCGCACCATACTCATCCTGGATGTGAGTGGAATCGTTTCCGAGACGACAAAAGGCGGGGCATAGCCATGTACAAGGGGTTCTACGGACTCAGGGAGAAACCGTTCAGCAAGACCCCTGATCCCCGTTTCCTTTTCATGAGCCGAATTCATGAAGAGGCACTTGCCCGACTCCAGTATGCGGTGGAGGAAGTGGACGTGGCGCTGCTCACGGGCGGTATCGGGAGCGGCAAAACAACCATCTCCCGGGCCTTGATGGACAGTGTCGGTGCAGGATACCGTTTTTGTTTTGTCTTTAACCCGATTCTTACTCCGATGGAATTCCTGCGTCTCCTTGCCCGAGACCTCGGCCTGGTTTCACCGGCAGTCACGAAGGACGACCTTCTCAGGGAGCTTACGGAGGAAATTTATCGGTGCCATGCCGAGGGCATTGTCCCGGTCATTGTTATCGATGAGGCACAGATGATCCCCGGCCGGGAGGTCTTTGACGAGATACGGTTATTGACCAATTTTCAGCTTGATGACACGAACCTGCTTTCCGTAATCCTCATGGGACAGCCCGAGTTGCGCGACAGACTTGCCGACCCGATCTACGAGCCTCTTCGTCAGCGTATCGGCATACAGTACCACCTGAAATCCCTGAACCTGGAGGAGACGCTGGAGTACCTTGATTTCCGGCTTACTGTTGCAGGGGGGAACCCGGGGCTGTTTCTACCCGATGCGGTTCTCAGGATTTACCAGCTATCCGGAGGTGTTCCTCGCAGAATCAACACGATTGCCACCAATGCGCTGCTGGAAGGCTTTTCTCGGGATGTTGCTATGATTGATGCAGTGATTATCGATGATTTGTGTGAGGAGCTTTTGGTGTAGCTTGCATGGCTTTACTGAAGACAAGAATTTAGCTCCCCTCCCTTGACGGGAAGGGGGGGGCATATCTTGCACTTTCAGTCTGAGCTGAATAGATTTATTGCGGATTTTCTTTCAACAGCTTGCCGGTAGAACGGGACCTTTTCATGAATCTTGCTGAAATACGAAAAAAGGCTCATCAGGAAAAGAACGGGGGGACCCCTCCTGCCGAATCCGTATCGTCCTCGGCTCCCGTTTCCATTCCCGCCGAAGAAACGGCCGAGCAGAGCACAGCTCAAGAGTTCGAGGAGGAAACTTTCCCGGAATCTCCCCGCCTGGAAATGGCAGAGTCGTTACTTTCCGTTGAAAGTCCGGACGAATTACCCCGAATTTTCGACCCTGCGGCGCAAATTAGCGCCGGGCGCCAGAGCGCAGGAATGGTGTCGGACGCCGTTGACAATCAACAACAGGAAGCTTCTGAAAATGCCGGAGATTTTCTGAAATATCTCCGCTTCCGCGTTTCGGACGAGGAATACGGCGTAAGCCTTCTGGAGATTCGGGAGATTATTAAACCTCGTGATGTTACCGAAGTTCCCGGCATGCCTGATTTTGTAGTGGGTGTTTTATCCTTGCGGGGAATAATCATTCCCGTGTTTGATCTTCGTCTTCGTCTTGGACTTGCTGCAAATGAAGTTCCCGGTCACGAAAGGATCATTGTTGCCAAGAGGCAGGAGGGTTTATTCGGTCTGCTTGTTGATGAGGTCTATCAGGTGATCAATCTCTCCGTTGCCTCAATCGAGGCTGCGCCGACAGTTTTGGAGGGAGTTGACAGGGAATTCATTTCGGGGATCGGCCGTCATGGGCAACGGATGCTCATACTCCTTGATCTGGGAAAAATTGTAGATATCTCTCTCTGTTGAGGCATGCCTCCCGGGAGGGATTGAAGTCGGTCAACATCGACGTCCGGGCAACTTTCGGGGATCGGTAGTACAGGGGGAATCCTGTTGGACAGGGACATTCAGGAAATTAAGGTTGTCTGCTTTCGTTTGGGTCAGGATACCTTTGCCCTAGACATTATGCGGGTCAGGGAGATTGTGAAACCCCAGAAAATCTCCGGGCTTCCCGAGGTACCTTCTTTTGTGGAAGGCGTTATCAACCTGCGTGGTGCTATTATTCCGGTAGTGGATCTGCGAAAAAAGTTCGGTTTTTCGGAAAGCGGCTGCCGTGGCGAATGCCGACTTCTGATAACGGTTGTTGCACGACAGCTTGTCGGCCTGATAGTGGATGCGGTAACCGAAGTCGTTACCATCCCGATACGGGACCTCCGGCCACCACCATCGGTGGTCAAGGTCGCCGGATACCGTTACCTTATTGGCGTATGCCTGGTGAAAGAGGTAATGGTTATGCTGGTTAATCTGGACAAGATTTTCAACGGGACACTCGGTGAATTGCCCGCTTGCAGTGTCGAGGTTGATGAAATCTGAGCTGAGAGAGTGAAAGGACTTCCATGCTGCTGGGTTGCCCAACATGCAAGACACGATACAGGCTTGACGATTCCAAGATACAGGCCGAAGGAATCCATCTGCAATGCTGCCGATGCCGCACGGTTTTCCGAGTTGTCGGGAAAATGCCTCAAAAATCTCGTTTGGTTTCGGAAAGGGCTTCCGAGCAGGGCGGAAAGCCTGTTACGGTAGTCGTGGCTAACGAGAGCCCGGATTTCTGCGCCTCTGTTGCCCATATTCTTGAAACTGAGCCTTTTGTGGTGCTGTGCTGTCATGATGGCAGAGAAGCCATGGATCTGATCGAAGAGCACTTTCCTGATGTTGTTCTTCTCGATGTTGCTCTTCCAACCCTCTATGGTTTCGAGATCTGCGATCGAATCAGGAATACTCCTGCGCTGTCCGCTGTCAAAACGATTCTCATCGCTTCCATCTATGATAAAACCCGCTACAAAAGGGAGCCCCAGTCGTTGTACGGAGCGGATGATTACATCGAGAAGCACCACATACCCGACTCCCTTTCAGCCAAGATCTATAAACTGGTATTCGGTCAGCAACCCGTTGATCTGGATCTGGAGGGTATCACTTCTGCCGAAGAGGAAAAACCGACCGATCTCGAGAACATTTCGGAGCAGGAGATGCTGGATCAGGAGCTGGTCCGGGAAGAACTTCGCCGGGACGAGGAGGAGAAAACGATCTCGAGCGAATCCCTGCAACTGTCGGATGCCCATGACAAGGCCCGGCGTCTGGCCCGCATTATCGTGACCGATATTGCGCTCTACAACCAGAAGAAGGTCGAGGAGGGGGTCAGAAACGGGACCTTCTACGAACTTTTCGAGGAAGAACTGCACGATGGGAGGCTTTTTTACAATCGACGGGTTGCAGACCAGGTACGTGAGGGGACAAGGTATCTGGAGGATGCTTTAGAAGATTTTATCTCCCAGAAGAAATCAGATTTGAACTGCTTGAAAAGTGATGAGACCGGTTCTCGGTGCATATCGTCCACGTTTTGTTCCATGTCTCAACAGTGACTTTCCACGCAGGGTATACAGGTTTGCTGCACTGATTGATGTTGCAACCGATTCCGGAGGCTAGAGGATAATGAATCAGAACCTTTCCGCGGATATTGCCGACGCAATTGTGACCTCCCTTTCCTCATCTGAAGAGGAGACTCGTCGCGTTGCGGTGGTTTCCCTTTCTTCCGCCTCACTGGAGAAATCCTCTGAATTTCTCTTTCATGCCATGGGGGATTCCAGTTGGAGGGTTAGAAAAGAGGCGGTGGAAGTCTTTCTTTCCTCAGCGGATGCGGAACTTTTTATCGAGAGACTTTTCAACCTTCTCAGGTCTCAGGATAATGCGGGGCTGCGAAATTCTGCGGCTGAGGCGCTCATCCGTCTTGGGAAGAGCTCCCTGCCAGTACTGGAATTGCATGCCCGGGATAGGGACAGTGATGTCCGCAAGTTTGTCGTCGACATCCTTGGTGCCATTGGGGATCGTACAGCAGTGAAGCTCCTGGTGCATTCCCTGAATGACAGCGATCCGAATGTTGCCATGGCGGCTGCCGAAACCCTCGGAACTATCGGTGGTGCAGAGGCACTTCAACCGTTACTTGCCGCCCTCTCCCGTCAAGATATCACGCTCCGTTATACCATTTTGGAGACTCTCGCAAAAATTGGTGAACCATTCCCTCTGGAGACAGTTTCCCCCTTTCTTGCGGAAGGGCTTCTCAAAAAGGCCGTGTACGATTGTCTCTGTTCGGTCGGTCGAGCCGATGCTGCTCCGCTTTTGGTGCAAGGACTTGCCGAGGCGGGGAAAAGCGTTCGTGAGGCTGCCGTCAAGGCGCTGATGGCAATTCGTGACCGGGTCCCGGATGAGTGGGCGGAAAATGCTTGTGATACACTCCTGCAAGGACTGGCTGATACTCCGGTCGTTGAGGGACTGCTGGTGCTGCTGGATACTTCGGATATCGTTTTGCATCGGGCGCTCATCAGAATTTTTGGATTGATAAGAGATCCGAGAACAGCCAGGGCCATTCTTCGTTCGTGCAGAAGTGAGCAATTGCTTCCAGACTGTCTTCCTGCCTTGCGTGCCCAGGGGGCTGTTTCAATCGGGTTTCTCGAAGATGAGTTTTCCGGGGGCGATGAAGAGGAGCGAGCGAATATCCTTCGCCTCTCTGGCGAAATGGGATTGAGAGAGGCTGCTCCGTTACTGAGACGAGCCCTGGACGAGCCTTCGCCACAGGTTCGAGAGGTTTCCGTCCGTTCAGTGGGCATGATCGGGTTGATCGAAATGATTCCCGAAGTTGCAGAGCTTTTGGGTGATTTTGACCAGGATGTCCGGATTGCCGCTTTGGAGACGCTTGCACTCCTTGCCGACCTGGATCCGTCCTCAGTGGGGAAGATTGCCGCTGTTCTCGCTGTTTCGGATGAGCCTGACAAGCGGCGGGACGCAGTGTTTCTTTGCGGTGTGCTTCGTGACCGGGAACGGCTTTCGCTGCTCATGAAAGATGCTGACGATCTGGTGAGGAGAACAGCTGTGCAAGGACTGGCGCGTCTCGGAGGAGATGATGTCGTTCATCATCTTACCATGGCCCTGACGGACGAAAATTCCGGAGTTCGAATTGCCGCTGCTTCGACTCTTGGAGAAACAGGCAAGCAGAATGCCGTGGAACCTCTGGTACTGGTCATGGCGGACCCTGATCCATGGGTCAGATGTGCTGCACTCAGAAGCCTGGGAAGAATTGGTGGTGACATAGCGCTGGCTGCTATTGAAAGTGCACTTGATGAAACAGACGGGCTTGTTTCGCTTGCAGCGCTTGATGCCTTGAGGCATTTCGATACTGACAGATCCCGGCAATTGGCTCGCCGGGCAACGGCATCCTGCAACAGCGATGTTGTAAAGTCTGCTATCGAGCTCCTTGCGGAGTTGGAGGATCCCTGGCTTGATGACCAATGGGAAAAGTTTCTTCACCATCCCCATTGGGATGTGAGAATTACGGTTGTCCGCTATCTGGCTGAGAAGCAGGGGCAAGAGGCGCTTCCCCTTCTCCGGAGATCACTTGAAACGGAAACCGATGACCTGGTGCGGGGCAGGATTTTTGAGATCCTGGAAAGATATTGATGATATTTGGGAAAGAGCCAGAAACACCCATGTCTGAAGAGGAATTCCGTCTTGTCAGGGACCTCATTCACAGCCACTGCGGAATCTTTTTTGATGCCGATGCCAAGTATCTGTTGGAAAAGAGGCTTGCCCGGAGGCTTGACCAGCATCAGCTTCCCGGTTTCAAGGAGTATTACCATTTCCTCAAGTACAGTCGCGTCAGGGAACAGGAACTCTCCGATATCATGGACGTCCTTACTACCAACGAGACCTACTTCTTCCGTGAGGAGTTCCAGCTCAATGCCTTTGTCGGGGAACTTCTGCCGGAACTGAAGGCAGTGAAAGATACACGGGGAGACCGGACAATCCGCATCTGGAGTGCCGGTTGTTCAACCGGAGAGGAGCCCTATACGATTGCCATGCTGTTGATGGAGACGGGGGTTTTCAAAGATTGGAAAATCGAAATTGTCGGGACAGACATCAGCCACAGGGTTCTGCAGCAGGCTCGAAAAGGGTTGTACGGAAAGTCATCCTTCCGAACGACCTCTCCGGAAAGGATCCAGAGGTTTTTCCACCAGCAGGACGGACTCTATCGGATCAACGATGAGGTCAGGGGGCTTGTTACGATCAGTCATCTGAATCTTCTCGACGAAAACAGAATGATCCTGCTGGGGAAAATGGATATCATTTTCTGTCGAAATGTGATTATTTATTTTGATCAGGCAGCAAAGAAGCTGGTCATCGAGTCATTTTACCGGTCACTTCGTGAGGGAGGCTATCTCCTTCTCGGTCATTCCGAGTCTCTACTTAATACCACGACCGCTTTTGCTTTGAAACACCTGAAAAAAGACATGGTCTACCAGAAACCGGCGTCTGGTTTCGGGCGAGGAATCCTGTGAGCAAGATCCGGGTACTTGTCATAGATGACTCTGCCTTCAACAGGAGAACGATTACCAAGATACTCGAGGGCATCCCCGAGGTAGAGGTGATCGGTTATGCGGTAGATGGCGAAGAGGGAATGCGCCGCATCCTGGCTTTGAAGCCTGACCTTGTTACTCTCGACATCGAAATGCCGCGGATGGACGGTTTTACCCTGCTTCGCATCATTATGAGCAACCGTCCTACACCGGTCATTGTCGTGAGTTCCTGGGGCGGTGATGACAGCGTGTTCAAGGCTCTGGAACTGGGGGCTGTAGACTTCATTCTCAAGCCCACGGACGGGGCCTTGGATGAGTTGATAAAGATCCGTGAAGACCTGCACGAAAAAGTGCGGGGTGTATTCAATCTCAATATGTCCTCCGTCAGGAGGAGGGGCGAACTCCTTCGGAAAGGAAACGAAGGTGATTCCGGCAGGGAAATAAAGGCGTTGTTTGCACCACGGAAACGGGGCCTCGAAACAATCTCCGTGGTAGCCATAGGTGCCTCAACAGGGGGGCCACCGGCATTGCAGAGCATCTTCTCCGCGTTTCCCGGCGGTATCCCCTTTTCGATTGTTGTTTCCCAGCACATGCCCTCAGGGTTTACCCGCACCTTTGCAGAAAGACTCAACAGGACTTCGGCGGTTCATGTTGTCGAGGCCTGTGATGGCGATACGGTGCGGCCCGGGTGTGCCCTGATCGCACCGGGGGGGAAGAATATGATTTTCAGGAAAACGGAAGGTGGCGTGACGGTCCAGATTGTTGACCCTGGACCAGCGGAAAATTACCTTCCTTCAGTAGATAAAATGTTTCAATCAGGGTCGGAAGTTTTTGGTTCCAAGCTCTTGGGTGTTGTACTGACCGGCATGGGAAATGACGGAAGTGTCGGCGTCTGTGCTATCAAGAAAGCCGGTGGACAAGTCCTGTCGGAGTCCGAGGATTCAGCGGTTATCTTCGGGATGCCGAGGGCGGCGATTGCAACGGGGATGGTTGATGCTGTCCTCCCCCTCGAGAAGATGACTGACGAGATACTGGTACGCTGTGGTTTTATTGGGGAGAGAAACTGAGAGGAGCAAGTTATGGCGACTGACGAAGAAAAAGGGGTTTCCTACAACGCTGAAGAATTTCTGCAACTATTTAAAAAGGGCGCTGAATTTACTCAGGAGCTCCTGAAAGAGAATGAGCGTCTCCGATTTCGTATCCTCCAGGTGGAAGATAGTCTCCATACCAGGGATCAAGAAACAGTCGTGACGGACGAGAATAGGAAACTTGTCGAGAAGATTGAACTCCTTGAAAAAGAGAAGGCGGAGATTATCGAGAGGATTCTCCAGGTTGAAAGAGAGAATCAGGACTTTGCCGAGCGTTACGTGGAGGTAGAGGCTGAGAACAATAATCTCGCCAACCTGTACATTGCCAGTTATCAACTCCACTCGACTCTTGATTTTCGGGAGGTTCTGCAGATCATCACCGAGATCATCATCAATTTGATCGGAGCCGAAGAGTTTGCCATCCTGCTGCTTGATGAGAAGACAAATGAGCTGAATGCTGTGGCAACCGAAGGAGTAACCCGTGAAGAAATACCCTCGATGATGATGGGAAGCGGGATAGTCGGCTCTGTGGCGAAAACCGGTGATAATTATTTTGTGGAGGATATGGACGGGTATTTGCGTGATTTTCTGAATCCGATGGTTTGTATCCCCTTGAAGATCAAGGAGCACGTAATTGGAGTGATTGTTATTTATAAGCTCCTCATTCAGAAAAAGTACTTCGCCCCTGTCGACTATGAGTTGTTCACCCTCCTGGCGGGTCATGCGGCTACGGCGATTTTTAGCTCCAAATTGTATTCCGAGTCAGAGCGCAAGCTCTCGACTATCCAGGGTTTTATACAGCTGCTTACTAAATAGAGACACCCTGTGGAGGAGATGCCGGTATGCCAGAATATAAGGTTTTGATTATCGAAGATTCCCCGACTATGAGGCAACTGATTGCATTTGCCTTGAAAAGGCTTCCAGGAGTTAGAATCGTTGAGGCACATGATGGTGTTGACGGGTTGAAGAAACTTTCTTCCGATAAGTTTGATTTGATCCTGACCGATATCAACATGCCGGTCATGGATGGCCTGAAGTTGGTGAGTCTTGTCCGCAATGACGCCAATTATCGTACTACCCCGATTGTGGTAATAACTACCGAGGGTGCTCAGGAGGATCGTGACCGAGCCCTTTCCCTTGGTGCGAATGACTATATTACAAAACCGATTCAGGCCAACAGGATTCTTGAACTGGCACGGACTCTTCTCAAGCCGGTTTAATCGTCAGAGGTTGATCGCATTTATGTTTTCTGTACTTCGACTGGTACGCAGGGAGACTTCACTGCGAGAAGATGTGATGCCTTCCCCGATCCATATGATCATCACGTGAAAGTAAGATTCATGCTTCATTTTCCGGCTTTGGTATTGTCGGGTAAGAGTTTTTATCGAAGCTGGAATGTCAAGAAACAAGTAGTGTAACTGCTGAGAATATAACTGGAGGTATACTGTCGTGGAGGAGAAATTTGTCCCCAAGAATGTTGAAGAAAAATGGCAAGAATTCTGGGAGGAAAGCTCAGCTTTTCGGGCGACCAGAAATGAAGATAAAGAAAAATATTACCTGCTGGAGATGTTTCCCTATCCATCAGGTCGGATTCATATGGGACATGTGCGCAACTATTCCATCGGAGATGTTATTGCACGCTTCATGAGGATGCGCGGCCGGAATGTGCTCCACCCGATGGGTTGGGATGCCTT
Organism: Geobacteraceae bacterium; assembly: GCA_028683595.1. Taxonomy (GTDB): domain Bacteria; phylum Desulfobacterota; class Desulfuromonadia; order Geobacterales; family Geobacteraceae; genus RPRC01. The sequence goes on from JAQUHM010000019.1 coordinate 18,203, forward strand.
CGGTATGCCGGCTGAAAATGCTGCTATCCAGCATAAAAGTCATCCGGGAACCTGGACGTACGAGAATATTGAATATATGCGGAGCCAGTTGAAAAAGCTGGGCTTTTCCTACGATTGGGATCGAGAGATCGCCACCTGTCATGTTGACTACTATCGATGGGAACAGCTTATTTTTCTGAAAATGTATGAAAAGGGGCTTGCCTATAAGAAAAATTCCTTTGTCAACTGGTGCCCGAAATGTGAAACGGTGCTTGCTAATGAGCAGGTGGAAGACGGCATCTGCTGGAGATGCGATAGTGAGGTAGTGCAAAAGGAGCTGGATCAGTGGTTTCTGCGGATTACCGATTATGCCGAAGAATTGCTGGACTATACCAACAAGCTCCCGGGTTGGCCGGAGCGGGTTCTTACCATGCAGCGCAACTGGATCGGTAAGAGTTCCGGCTGTGAGGTCGATTTCGCTCTGGAGAGTGGTGCCGGATCAGTCCGGGTATTTACGACCCGTCAGGACACGCTCTATGGGGCAACCTTCATGTCTCTTGCACCGGAACATCCTCTTGCGTTGGAACTGGCCATCCCCGAAAGGCGTGAAGACGTGGTTGCATTCATCGATACGGTGAAAAGAACCGATAAGCAGGTGAGAACTGCCGAGGACCTTGAAAAAGAGGGAGTTTTTACCGGTTCATACTGCATCAACCCGGTAACCGGACAACGAATGCCGATCTATCTTGCCAACTTTGTGCTCCCGGAATACGGTACTGGTGCCGTCATGGCAGTGCCGACCCACGATCAGCGCGATTTCGAGTTTGCGAAGAAGTACTCTCTCCCCTTGCAGGTCGTGATCCAGCCTGAGGGAGAAACGCTTGATTCGGGTGCCATGACCACCGCGTTTACCGATGAAGGGGTTATGGTCAACTCGGGACCCTTTGACGGTATGAAGAGCAGCGAGTCAAAAGAAAAGATTGCCGAGTATCTTGAAAAAGAAGGTTTCGGTAAAAAAACAGTCAATTATCGTTTACGTGACTGGGGGATCTCCCGTCAGCGCTACTGGGGTAACCCGATTCCCATTATCTATTGTGACAGTTGTGGTGCCGTTCCTGTCCCTGAGAGCGATCTGCCGGTCATTCTGCCCATGGATGCAAAGTTTAGTGGGGAAGGGGGAAATCCCCTGGCAAAGGTATCCTCTTTTGTGTCAGTTGCCTGCCCGAAGTGCGGCACGCCGGCGCGCCGCGAAACGGATACCATGGACACTTTTGTGCAGTCTTCCTGGTATTTTCTCCGCTATTGCTGCCCGAGGTTCGACCATGGGCCTCTTGACCGGGAAGAAACGGAATACTGGATGTCCGTGGACCAGTATATTGGGGGGATCGAGCACGCCGTACTCCATCTCCTCTATGCACGGTTTTTTACCAAGGTACTCCGCGATATGGGCTATGTTAATATCGATGAGCCGTTTATCAACCTACTGACCCAGGGGATGGTGATCAAAGACGGGGCTAAAATGAGCAAATCCAAGGGGAATGTGGTGGATCCGGATTCTCTTATCAAGGTGTATGGTGCTGACACCGCCCGGCTGTTTTCGCTCTTTGCCTCACCACCGGAACGGGACCTGGAATGGAGTGATCAGGGAGTGGACGGGAGCTTTCGATTCCTCAACAGGGTCTGGAAGTTGGTGTTCGAGTTCGCGCCGTTGGTCAGAAATACCAACTTGGCAAATACATCATCTTCATTAACCGGAGATTCGGGAAAGCTTCGCCGGGTAGTTCACAAGACCATCAAGAAGGTCACCGAAGATGTGGAGGAACGCTTTCATTTTAATACCGCCATTGCGGCGATCATGGAGCTTGTCAACAGCATCTCTTCCTTTGATTCCAAAAAAGACCCGTCCTGCGCCCCGGTTCTCAAAGAGGCGTTGGAAGCAGTTGTCCTGCTCCTTGCTCCTTTTGTTCCCCATATTACGGAAGAATTATGGGAAGGGCTTGGGCACCAGGGAGGAATCGGAGCCGCTTCCTGGCCAGCCTATGATGCAGAGGCCATTATGGAAGACGAGTTGACTATTGTAGTGCAGGTTAACGGCAAATTGCGGGGCAAGGTAACGGTAGCCGCCGTTGCGACTGAGGAACAGGTCCGGGCTGCTGCTCTTGCAGATGAAAAGGTCATTGCCCATATGGAAGGAAAGACAGTCAGGAAGATTATCTATGTTCCTGGAAAACTCCTGAACATCGTAGTTGCTTGATGCCGATGAATGCTCAGGCCGCAGGTGGCTCGCATTCAAGCTGTAACGGTCACGGAGTATCCCGACTCCACTGAACCGCTGCTCGTTCCATTACACCGATCATTATTACCAGCTTGTTTCAAAACCGCCCAGGTTCTCCTGGGGAAGGGGGGGGTCGTGCGAACTGCACTGCTTTCGTTGCTACTTATTCTGCTTTCGTCACTTTTTTCGGGCTGCGGTTACCATACCATTGCTCATGATAGCCAGGAGCGTTATGGTGAGGCGGCAACAGTCAGTATCCCGATTTTCTCGAACAAGACCTATAAGCCAAACCTTGAAAACATTTTGCTTAATGATCTGATTGGAGAGTTTGCCAAAAGAAAGGGGTTGCGGGTCGTGCGGAGTGATGTTTCCGATTACACCCTTTCCGGTGAGTTGCTCAGCTACGGAAAGAGTGCTGTTTCCTATACGGGGTATGATATCGTGAAGGAATACAAGGCAACCTTAACCATCGCAGCAACACTGCGCAAAAACAGCAATCAGAAGGTGATCTGGAAAGGGCAGCTTTCCTGGAGTCAGGATTTGCCGGCAAGTTCTGATATCGCTATCCAGCAGAACAGCGAAGACGCAGCGATCCAAGTAATCTGCCAGCGCCTTGCTCAGCAGTTGTACCTCAAAATCAACGAAGATTTCTAATGGTTTTTTGTTAAGCCTTGGCGGATCAGGAATTGCGTCGTACGCTACCGATATTTTCTTGCGGCCATGATAGATGGCATGGTTGTACACTCTGTGAAGCGGACCTTTTGCTGTCCGCATAGCGTTTTAAAGCTTGTCAGTCAATGGGTTGCCCAATGAAATACCAGGAGTTTATCCACGCAATCGAGAAGGGACAAATACAGCCCCTGTATTATCTTTATGGTGATGAGCCGTACCTTATGGACAAGTGCGTCCAGCAGTTGCTGGACCGCCTTGTCTCAGCTGATCTGCGTGACTTTAATCTTAATGTTTATTACGGTACGGAAAGCAAGGGTGACGAAATTGCCGAGACCGCCGCAACGCTGCCCATGTTCGCTTCCTGGCGGGTAGTGGTGGTCAAAAAGGCAGAGGCACTTTCAGCTGCGTCCCTTGAAGTTCTCTCTTCCTATGTTCAGAACCCGTCTCCCTCAACCTGCCTCGTTCTGCAGGGTGAAAAGATTGACCAGCGGAAGAAGTTCTTCTCCGAAATAAAGAAAATCGGGGAGCTTGTCGAGTTTAAACGTCTCTATGAGAATCAGTTGCCCACTTTTATCAGGAATGAGGCCTCGCTGCGCGGCAAGAAAATTGAGCCGGCTGCGGCGGAAATGCTGGCGTATCTGGTTGGGAATAACCTCCAGGAACTGATTTCAGAGTTGGAAAAGGCCATCCTCTATGTGGGGGAAGCCCGGGAAATACTGGTGTCCCATGTTCGTTCGATTGTTTCTGATACGCGGGTCAACAGCGTATTTGAACTTACCGATGCCCTGGGTGAGAAAAAGCTGGAAAAGGCCCTGAGAAGCCTTGGCAGGCTGCTCGGTGACGGTGAAGCTCCCCTTCTTGTCCTGGCCATGGTTACTCGACACTTTCGTCAGTTATGGAAGGTCAGGGAACTGCTGGAAAAACGAACCGCTACGCAGGAGATCGGAAAAATTGCAGGGATCAATCCGTATTTCCTGCAGGGGATTGTTGCGCAGGCAAGAAATTATTCCCTTGTGGAGCTTCGCGTGGCATTTGAACGGATTTTTCACATCGATGGGGCGCTGAAAACCGGGGGCGGAAAGGCTCCTGTTCTGTTGGAGCAGTTTCTTATGGATGTCTGTGCATCCGGAAAAGGCAAAGTCTAATCAGCAGGGCTTTGGAGAGGGGTGTTTACCGGTCGGCGTCATGATGAATGAGTCGAATTCTATGTAAAGAAAACCTGGCTTATCGAACGTCAAAAAGGGACCCCCAGAATAGAAGGTCCCTTGTATATACAATAGTAGCGGCATTTCTCTGTAACTATGCTGCCGTGCTGCTGAAAGTGGTGGCCTAGCCGAGAGTGCCGACCAGCTTGCTCAAGCGAGAAACATTGCGGGAAGCATTAGAGCGGTGAATAACTCCCTTTGATGCAGCTGAGTCGATGTAGGGGATCGCTGCCTGAAGGGTTTCCTTGGCCAACGCCATGTCGTTTGCTGCAACAGCTTCGCGAACACGCTTTATATGGGTCCGCAGGGTTGTGCGGACGTGCT
>JAQUHM010000279.1 GCA_028683595.1 Geobacteraceae bacterium
GCGGGCCCTCCGTCCGCAGTGATGGGCCGCATACGCCAGTTACGCAGCATCTCTTCAAGAATGCGTCGGTTGGTGGCGTTGTCGTCCACCACCAACACCCGAAGCCCCTCAAGGTTTGCAGGCTTCCCGGGAATGCGGCATACCCGGGGACCTTTCTGAAGTCCAAGTTGGACAATGAAATGGAAAGTGCTCCCTTTTCCAGCCACACTCTCCACCCAGATTTTTCCTCTCATAAGAGCCACAAGGCTGGCGGAGATGGTGAGGCCAAGACCGGTGCCCCCGTATTTCCTCGTAGTGGATGCGTCAGCCTGGGAGAAGGATTCGAAGATCCTTTTCTGCTTATCAGCAGGTATGCCGATGCCGGTGTCAGCAACAGTAAAATGTAAGCAGGCTTCCGCTTCCGCCACAGTATCAACGGTTATGGTAACCACTACCTCACCCTTTTCCGTGAACTTGATGGCGTTCCCCACCAAGTTGAGCATGATCTGCCGCAACCGACCGGGGTCGCCCACCACGGCGTCGGGTACTTCAGGTGAAACTTCGTACGCGAGTTCCAGCCCCTTCTCCTCGGCCCGCAGGCCTAAGGTCTGCAAGATGTCGCCAATGCCGTCTCTCAGATTAAAGTCGACGGACTCGATATCGAGCTTTTTAGCCTCTATCTTGGAAAAATCAAGAATATCGTTGATGATGCTCATCAGTGCCTCGGCGGACGACCTTACCGCATGGACATATTCCTGCTGTTCACGGGAGAGTTCCGTGTCCAGAAGCAGCTCTGCCATCCCGATCACCCCATTCATGGGTGTCCGGATTTCATGGCTCATGTTGGCCAGAAACTCGCTCTTCAGGCGATTGGCCTCTTCTGCTTGCTCCTTGGCGTCAACCAGTTCCTCTGTCCGATCCTTAACCAGTTCTTCGAGATGATCCCGATGTTGCCTCAGTTTCTCTTCGTTTTCCTTCAAGGCGTGGTTATTCTGCTCGATTATTTCCGCCATACAGTCAAAAGCCCTGCCAACCTCCGAGAGTTCATCCCGACCTTGCAGTCCGGTACGTGCAGACAAATCGCCGGATGAAAGTTTTTCCGCTGCGACAACCAGTCTGGAAACATTATTCGAAAGTATTCGTCGGATGCCCAAAAAAGCCAGAATAATACATAGCGCTATCGTCCAGCAGGCAATGGCAATCAGAGACATTTCTTTACTTCGGACAATAGATGAGGCTATAGCCTCATCCACCTTATTACGTTGATTTGCCAACGTAACCAAATCATCAATAGCCCTTCTGTGCATTTCGTAGAGCATATCAAGTTCGTTTTTAACCCTCAGTGCTCTATTTTTGTCGTTGGCGAAAACAGCAGGAAGAAATTCTTTTTCGACCTTTTCATAAAAAGCAACTGCCGGTATATGGCTCCTGTTTATCAGGATCTCTTTCATCGGCCCATCAGGAAGATTATTTCGCCAGTACTCATGTTTTTCGTTATATTCTTTGCGTAGCTGCTTGAACTTTAAGGCTAATGCTTTCCGCTTCTCAGGGTTCACCTCATCATCCAACTGCATAACGGTGAGATATGATTCCAGAATATATTCCGGTGGCGGCAGAATATCGGCTACCAGATCCTTTCCTTGAATAATTCTCTGGTAAACAGGGCCGTTTACCTTAATTTCAGTCACGGCAAAATATGCCATAACGCCAAATGCTATAAAGCCGGCAAGCATCACGGAACAGAGCAGATACAGTTGAGTTTTGATCCGGAGATTTTGCAGCATTGCTATCATGGCCCTCCCCCTCCGCCATGCTTGAGCCCAAACACAAGGAATCGTCGCAACTCGGCATTAATTGCAGCTGTCGGTATTTTCATTGCCGGCCTCCTCCATGAGCGCCTTTCTCAGGCGTTCCATCTCTTCAATGAGTGAGGAGTAAGCTGCCAATGCACCGCTCATATCATTCTCTTTTCCCAACATCTCCAGACTGAGTGCCGTCTCGAATGCGGCACTGGCACCGAAATTGCCGACCAAGCCCTTGAGCGAATGGGCAGCGCGGTTCAGCCTGTGTGAATCCGCTCCATCTATGGCGTCCCGGATCTCTTTCATTGTATTTGGATATTCTTCCAGGAATATATTGACAACTTCCTTAAGGAGTCCCAAATCACCTTCTACGCTCGCCAGAGCCTGTTCCCTGTCGAACACATTTTTGCCCCTGCTTTCAAAGCGAGGGGCTTCCTCCCCGGTCTCCGGCCATTTCCCAAACAGTTGCTCCATGGCAGCGAGAAGCTCATCTGTTTTGAGAGGCTTGGACACATACCCATCCATACCCGCTTTGAGACAGGCTTCCCGGTCTCCCTTCATGGCATGCGCTGTCAGGGCGATGATGGGGATGTGCCCTCCTGTTTCTTTCTCAGTTTCGCGGATCCGGGCGGTTGCCTCAATACCATCCATTTCCGGCATCTGCACGTCCATGAGCACCAGGTCGAAGGGCTTTTCCCCTTGCTCAGCCATCTGTGCAAGGGCCTCCTTGCCGTTTTCCACGGCTACAACGATGTGCCCACGCTTCGATAGCATCCCTACTGCTATCCTGCGATTGACGGCATTGTCCTCGGCAAGAAGAATAGTGAGCGGTCGCAAGGTTTCTCTGAGTGTGTGCTGAGTCACCAACGGCGCCACCGCTCCCACCGGATCTGTTGTACCGAGTACGGTCATGATGGCGTCCAGCAGGGATGACTGCTTGACCGGTTTGGTCAGGTAAGCCGCTATCCCCAGGTCACGACAGCGGGTAGCGTCTCCCCTCAGACCCGAAGAGGTAAGAATCATGAGAGGCGTCCCTGCGTACCCCGCTTGCTCTCGTATCCGTTTCGCCACCTCGAACCCATCCATGACCGGCATGTTCACATCGAGCAGGAATAAACGGAATGGGTTCTCTATCTCCCTCAAGTTTTCAAGTATTCCCAAGGCGGCCAATCCGCCTTCGGCCGTGGTGGGAAGCATTCCCCAGCCTTTCAACAACTCTTCCAGTATGCGCCGGTTGGTGGCATTGTCGTCCACCACCAGTACCGGCAAGCCCTCGAGATTCGCCAACTTCTCAGGTATCTGCCGTACTGGCAGCCCCTTCTGAAGGTTAAGCACCACAGTGAAGTGAAAGACACTCCCCTTTCCTACTTCGCTCTCCAGCCAGATACGCCCTCCCATGAGGTCCACCAGCCGGACGGAGATGGTCAGCCCGAGTCCGGTCCCCCCGTACCTTCGAGTAGTGGTCGTGTCAGCCTGGGTAAAGGACTCGAATATTCTCTTCTGCTTCTCCGCAGGGACCCCGATGCCTGTATCGGCTACCGTAAAATGGAATACCGCTTCACCTTCGCCCTCTTTTGATACCTCAGGAAAAACCGCGACTACCACCTCACCCTTGTCCGTGAACTTGATAGCATTTCCGACAAGATTGACGATGATCTGCCGCAACCGGCCAGGGTCGCCAATCACGGCGTCAGGGACCTCGGGAGAGACGCGGTAGGCGAGTTCGAGGCCCTTCTCCGCCGCCCGCACAGAGAGCGTCTGGAGGATGTCACCCATGCTGTCGCGGAGATTGAAGGGCACCGTCTCGATATCCAGCTTCTGCGCTTCGATCTTGGAGAAGTCGAGTATGTCATTGATGATGGTCATCAACGCCTCCGCAGAGGACCTGACCGCGTGGACATACTCCCGCTGTTCCTGGGAAAGGCCCGTATCCAGAAGCAGTTCCGCCATCCCGATAACCCCGTTCATGGGCGTCCGGATCTCGTGGCTCATGTTGGCCAGAAATTCACTCTTCAGACGGTTGGCCTCTTCGGCGGTACTACGGGCCTTCTTCAGCTCTCCCTCCGTTCGCTTAAGATCGGTTACATCCTCGAAAATAACCACAGTACCGCAAAATTTGAAACTGATGTCCTGCATGGCCCTGAACCGTACCATCACCCAGCGCTCATCCCCCTCCATCAGCGTAATCCGACATTCGTACTCTTCTTCACTGCCGCTTTCCCGGAATCTGGACAACTCATCCGCAACCCAGGGGAAAGGAACTTGTTCATCGGGGTGAGAGTAGTAGTCGCCACCAGAGGTAGCCGACGGGTTTAGCATCCGTGCCCCAGCCTGGTTCATATGGATGATGAATCCATTGACATTCAGCACGAAAACCGCAGTCGGCAGGCTCTCGAAAATGGTCAGGAACTTGTTCTTCTCGTTTGTCATCAACCGGTTCGCGAGCTGCAGATCGTCTATGGCGCAATTGACTGTCTCGCTGCGAGTCCATTCCGTACAGAAAGCTATTTCAATCCTGTCAAAAACACGCTCAACGAAGCGGGCAAACCGTGCACCATTCTCAACCTGCCCTTTCTTTTGAACGGGAGGGAACGACTGCAGTACAAGGTCCAGGTAAGCCTGGCGGTAATACTTCATCAAACCCATGAACATCGCCAGGGTAACACCTCTTGAACGATGCAACTTCGCCTCAATAATACCAAATGCTGCCACCGGGTCATTATCGAAGTCGTCATCCGGCCCCAGTTCCCAAGGTTCATCCGAAATGGCCAGCGCCGCAGTAATGGAGCCGGTCAGACCGACAATTGAGATACGCCAAGCCTCTTCCAGTGTTGAAGTATAGCGGGTATAGTCCCGCTCCAGGGCGTAGTCCCTGATCCGGCGCATCAGCCATAATTCTTGTTCGTTGAGCAGTGCTGCAAGCGGATGCATTTGCCCTCCCGTGATAAAATCATTCATCAATACTCTGTTGGTATACGCAGAAAAGTTGATTCCCTGCCGTTAGGTCTGTTCTTCAGCCCGCTGCGGAAAGAAACATGTCATAGATCTACCGACACTCTCATCTTTTATGCACTGAGAACCCTTCCAGGGCCATTCTCAGACGCTCCAATTCTTCGGCGAGTGAGGTATAGACCCCCACAGCGACGCCAATTTCCAGGTCTTTTCCCAACATCTCCAGGCTGAGTACCGTCTCGAATGCGGCATGGCACCGAAATTGCCGAGTCTCGCTCCAGATATCCTGTTGGGTTGTCAGGCCAGCAAGATACTGGGCAGTTTTGATTGAACAATCCAGATAGTCCTGTTGTCCGCATAATGAATTTTCCATGGTTCACTCACTGCGCTGGGGTCAATACACTGGCAAATCCATAGCTCCGTTTTTCAAAGTATCCACCAACTTTAATGACAAATCAATGTAGGAGTGTTAACTTTTATGTCTCCATAAACCCCAACCTTTCAGCGTCGTCAAAAAATCACCACATATTTTCTTAATTTTGGTTCCTCACACAAATCTGTGCAAAGTAGTTGGCATGGCAAGGTTGCCCATGCAGTGATACAGATTGAGTATAAAGTTCTTTGCCGTTCTGAACCCGTAGGCTCTGTGACTGATCACTTTGGC
>JAQUHM010000280.1 GCA_028683595.1 Geobacteraceae bacterium
TCCCTTGCCCGGAGGCTCTGAATTGCGGCTTGGTTTCGCCGGTGGCCCCCTGCTTGTTGCCTTGGTGCTTGGTACGCTCGGCCGTACCGGGCCCCTCGTCTGGAGCCTGCCGTACGGGGCAAATCTGACCCTGCGTCAAATAGGCCTGATCCTGTTCCTCGCCGGTGTCGGTACCCGGGCCGGGTATGGTTTCATCACTACTTTTACCCACGAAGGTGGTCTGCTGCTGTTTGCTACCGGAATTGTCATCACCTGCACTGTCGCTGTTACCATGCTCTGGGTCGGCTACCGGATCCTCAAGATTCCCATGAGTATACTTACCGGTATGCTGGCAGGGCTGCAAACCCAATCGGCGGTACTCGGTTATGCACTTGAACAGAGCCGGAACGAACTGCCGACGGTTGGGTATGCTTCGGTCTATCCGGTTGCAACCATTGCCAAGATCCTGTTGGCACAGCTGCTGTTGACGATGCTGATGAAGTGAAAAACCGGTTAAGGCTGAAAATAAAGAGAAAAATATTTCGTACTATTTTCGAAAGGAGGATATTTCATGAAACAGAACATACCCGAAAAGGGTGCAGTGGTTCAGCGTGACGGTGAAACCTACGCAGTTAAGGTACACATGCCCGGAGGGTATACAACTCCGGGTGAATTGCGCACGGTGGCCGATGTTGCTGAACGTTACGGAATTCCCTCGGTGAAGGTCACCATTGCCCAGCGTATTGCCCTCATCGGCATTCCTGAGGAAAAGATCGATGCGGTCCGCTCGGACCTTGGGGATCTGGAAGACGGTGCCACGGGGCTCTGCATCCGCTATGTAAAGATGTGCCCGGGCGCCACTTGGTGCAAGCGGGGACAGCAGGCCACCTATGATATCGGTATGGAAATGGACAGGAGGTACCACCGCCTGCAGGTGCCGTGGAAATTCAAGATGGCTGTTTCCGGTTGTGCCAATGACTGCATGGAGGGTTGCATCCGCGACCTAGGCTTGATCGGTACTTCCAAAGGGTGGAACATCATGCTGGGGGGAAACGGCGGTTCCCGCCCCCGTTTTTCCGCACGGTTGCTGGAGAATGTGCCAACGGAGAGCGAGGCCTTGGCAGCGGTCGAGAAGATCGTTGCCTGGTTCCAGTCACTCGAAAGAAAGTGCCGGATCGGCAAGGTGGTCGAGGAGTTGGGCATCGATGCGATTCGGGAAGCGATATTCGGGAAGTAGCACATCGTTAGAACCATGATTTTCAGGGAAGGAGAGAACCATGCCGGTCATTACGGTTGACATCAGCATTACCAGCAAAGAGAAAAAAGCGGCGCTTGTGAAAGAGCTTACTGCAAAGGCAAGTGAGGTAACCCAGATTCCCGAGGATAAGTTCATTGTTCTGATCAATGAGATGGAGCGTGACAACATCGGAATCGGTGGAAAACTGCTGTCAGAAGTTATGAAATAGATTATTGCAACCCACTGTTTTTGTGGTCGAATTTGGGATGGGGAACGTTGGAAGAGGTCGTCCCTTTGCCGTACTTTGCCGGCCCGGAGACCTTGTCGGATATTTCTTTCAAAAATAACAGAATCGGGTTGATGAATTTAATCGCTGCGCTATACTCTTATTGAAGCTTTTAGCTTCTCCTTTTGGTTCTTCCCCTGTGGATTTAACGAAAAAATCTACAGGGGGTTTTTTTATCAGCAGGTTCGGACTATCGTTTTTTTCTTGATTTGCTTTCTGACATCAGGGTAAAGGAATTCTGTAAGGTTGGATACCGTGGTTCTGGAGGAACGCATGCACAGCTCAACAAAACCGGTCTATACCGAGAAGGTGCGACAGAGGGCAATTTCGTCTACCTATCCCGTTCTCTATGATCTTCTGGAGGTGTGCAAGTCCATGCTGCCTTTAATTAAGGAGACTCATCCCGGGACACCGGAGAATGATTCCATTGTCAAGGACGCTGAACGGGCAATTGCTCGTGCTGAAAGTGAACTGAACCGGGGCTGGAAAAAACACCCTCTTCATAACGCAGGTTATTTCGGCAGGCTGGGAAATCACTATGACTTCGAGATCCATGTCGACAAGGTTCAGGACCGTGTTCGAGCCTATCGTTGCGTAGGTCGAGACCGGATGGGTCGCCTGGTTATTGTTCAGATCCAGAGGGATGAGGAACCGCTTCCCTTTGAGGCAGGTGAAAGCATGTTTTTCAGAGGTAAAGTTCAGGCCCATCGCCTGCTGTATGGCGAGCCGGTTACCTATATCGAGGCAACCTCTGGTGTTCTGAAGGTTTAGCCGCCTGTTGGCTGCCGGAATTCTTATGTTTTCCGTACGATTTTTCTCGCTTCGCAGGGTAATAGTGGTTGGGGTGTTAGATACTTCGGAAGCCTTACCAGGGTGACATCCGGGGGGATTTTCAGTTCTTCGTAGAGTTTTTCCCATGTGTGGATATAGCTCTTGGAAAGGTGCATAGGCAAAAAGAATGATGGCCGGAGTTTGTCGATCAGAAAGTTGACATCATCGGAACAGAGGTGAGCAGAGATTCGGGCCTTCCCTTTCTCCTGTTTCAGGAATGAGCATTCACAGACAAGGAGTGTTACACCTTTCATCAGGTTGAAAATCTTTTCGATATTTTTGTTATTGAAGCCTATATCGGTTATGTAGCCGATACTTGCTTCCGGTCGCTCCCCACGGATTTTTTCGTACAAACTGTGCTGGTCCTCCACAGCTTCTTCTAGGATACCTTCTTTCCGCTGCCAAAGAACTCTGAGAGGCAGGTTCCCCTGATTTGTTCCCTGGAAATTCTTCTGAAGGATTCGCAGCCAGTTCCCTTTTACCAGCCCTGCCTGAAAAAGCTTTTCCTCATCCACTTGAAAAGAGGGGCGTTCAGAAATCTTGAAAATGAGAGAAGGGATTTTGTGGTCGCATTCTTCCGCCTCGACCTTGATGCTCTGATTTTGGTAAATGGTGCGATCCGGGCGAGAGCGTACACCCAGGTGCTGGCGGACGAATCCTTCTGACCCGGGGAAAAGGGCAGTCTCGATGCGATCAGCAAAGACTTCATGGACACGGAAGGAGCACCAGTATGCTTCCGTGAGGTTCCAGACATAACCCGCCAGCTTGCAAGCCATCTTATCTGCAAGACCGGGAGGCCCATAAATATCGATTGTTCTCGGTGAGACATGGACGCTACGGACGAAAGTGTCGATGCCCATGAAGTGATCCATATGGGCATGGCTGATAAAGAGTGCGGAGAGAGACTTCATGACGCGTTTTGCCAGGTGCTGGATTCGTCCGCAATCCAGCAGAATCCCCCGTCCCAAGGGCCTAATGAAGAGGTAGAGAACCGGGTCGTCCAAAAGTCCCGAGAAAAAGGTTGGTTCAAGCGTGCGGAACGGAAAGCGACGTTGCATGGTACGTCTCCTGTTGCTGGAATTGCGGCGAGATTGAGCTTTATTTTCACAGTTTCTTCTATTTTCCCCGGCAACCGGGAAAAAGGCAAGGTAGCAGGGGAGCTTCGCGATAGTTCATTTGTGAGAGAAGAGTGTTGAAGCTATCCTTTTTCCATTCAAGCAAATGGGTGTCTTGCCGAAAAGTAGAAGAGGGAAATAGATGGGCCATGTTCTTTTCCTGGCGGCAAAATGAACTTGAATGCATCACCGTAAATGTTGCTTTCCATGAAATCGCGGATGTATAAAATAATTGCATTCAGGTGGTAGACCATGATGGATACAATAACGGTTCTTGCCGTGGACGATCTTGAGCTGAACCTCAGAATAATGAGGGACGTGTTGAAGAGCCTTGACGATATTGAAATCCTCGAGGCACGCAATGGCAAGGAAGCATTGAACTGTCTGGCCCAGAGGTCTGATGTGGATATCGTGCTTCTTGACCTCGAGATGCCGGTAATGAATGGATTTGAAACGTTGCGCCATCTGAAGATGCATGAAAGGTTCCGGGAAATTCCGGTAATTGTCGTGACTTCCGAAAGATCGGAGGTGAAAAGGATTCTCGAAATGGGAGCCAATGATTTTATGGCGAAACCATATGATCCCGGAGAGTTGAAGCTGCGGGTCATGAATCATGTACGGACTAAAAAACTGGGCGACTTGACCCGCGACATGACCGGTGTGCTTGGGAAAGAGATTGTCAGGAAGACGATGGCCCTCCAAAGAGCCCTGTCGTTTTCAAAAGAGGCTGAGTTCGAAATTTCCCTTCGTCTGGGCCGGGCTGCGGAATACCGCGATCTCGAGACAGGCATGCATATCCGGCGCATAAGTGAAATGTCCAAGAAACTTGCCCTTCTTTGCGGGCTCTCCGCCGAGGAGAGTGAAATCGTGCGTCACGCCTCGCCTCTCCATGATGTGGGCAAGATCGGAATACCGGACCGGATTCTCCTCAAACCGGGGAAGCTGGATATGGAGGAATTTCAGCTGATGAAGTTGCATGCCGCTATTGGTGGGAAAATCCTTGATAACGGCGACAAATTTCCCGTCATCAGCGCTGGCAGAATCATTGCTTTGCAGCATCATGAAAAATGGGACGGGAGCGGGTATCCCCATGGACTTGCCGGCTCTAAAATTCACATTTACGGCCGCATTGTCATGGTTACGGATATTTTCGATGCCTTGACTTCTGAACGTCCGTACAAGAAGCCATTTCCTCTTGAAGAGGCTTTTGAAATAATGCAGAGTGACCGGGGCGTTTTCTTTGATCCGGAACTCCTGGACCTTTTTATGGATAATCGTGGTGAGTTTATCCGCATCAAGGAGGAATTCGGCGATCATGCTGCCCGGAAAGGCTCCTGCGACGATAGTGACAAGTTGCCCTTTGCCGAAAACGCTGCCGGCTAGTTTCTTGTTTTCCTGATTATCAGGACAGCGTGTATGAATTACTCCAACGCTGTTTTCCATGAAAGGCGCTGGGTGACCATGAGCGACTTCCGTCACAGATACGGTCTTTTTCTTCTTCTCTGCTTCATTGCTTTTGCTACCTTTTTCTGCGCCTATTTGCGTATTCCGGTACTTCCCCTGTTTGCCGTATCACTGGGAGCCGGTCCGGTCCAGGTTGGAATAATCAACGGTGCCTTCATGCTGGCAACGGGTATTCTTTCGATCCCTGCAGGACTTCTGGCTGACAGGATCGGTCCCCGCATTCCCGCAGTTGGGGGAATCCTTGCGGCAGCTCTCTCTTCTTACCTTGTAACGCAGTGCACTACTCCGAGCCAGATGGCAGCGGCCTACCTCCTCTTCGGTGTCGGACTTGCCGCCTTTATTCCAAGCATGCTGTCCCAGGTTGCCGACAGTTTCCCGATGGAGAGGCTGGGGCAGGCTTACGGCTGGTACAGCACCGCTATGTACGTCGCCATAACCCTCGGGCCTGCTACCGGTGGATA
>JAQUHM010000281.1 GCA_028683595.1 Geobacteraceae bacterium
TTCATCCAGAAGATAAAAGCTCCTCGGATCGCCATTCACGCCGTTGAAAATACGCACGTTTCCATCGATGAATTCCCCGACTTCGGGACTCTCACCGTACAGGGCGAAAAGACGCTTTTTTACTATCTCTTTCTCACGGTACCTTTCAATGATCCGCTCGGGATCGGCTTCCGTGTACGGCGGGAGATGTTCGAGGGCCGTCATGATGCTCAACAGTTCCTGGAAGTGGGAGTTGTCCTCGCCGAGCAAACTATCAAGTTCCTCAAGTCGGCACGAAAGAATGCTGACATAGGACTTGGGGATTATGGGAAATTTGTGATCGTAGTAGTGAAGGTGAAAAGCGCCTTCATGGTAGTCCAGCCGCAATTCCCCGTTTTCCAGCACGGCGCCGTACTGATCACCGAGAACCGGTATCAGCACCTTGTTTTTCAGCTCCGGCTTTACCGGGTCCCAGTCTATATCGAAAAAAGACGCATAGGGCGAGCTGGAGCCGTTTTCCAGAACATCGAACCACCAGAGGTTATCGCTGCTTTCCACGCACATGTGATTCGGCACGATATCCAGTATCTGCCCCATCCCCAATTTCCGCAGTTCCGCGACAAATGCATCGAACTCTTCTTTGGTTCCTACCTCAAGGTTAATGGCATTGTGATCCGTTATATCGTAGCCATGTGCGCTCCCCTCTTTGGCCTTGAAATAGGGAGAAGCGTAAATATGGCTGATCCCCAGATCGCGCAGATAGGGCAGGACACGGCGCGCCGCGTCAAAACCGAAATCCCTGTTGAACTGCAGCCGATAGGTAGCTACAGGCACACTGATCAGATCGGATGAACAGGTATCCATTTTTATCCTTTCAATCGGTATTCTTCTTCACGATCCAGGAATGACAATCTGCGTGGCAAACCCCAGGAGGTCCCCCAGTTTTCCGAACTCCTCCACCCACCTCACGCCATTTTCCTCGCCGGCATGCGAGTAGGCAAAAAAACGTGCGTATTCCGTTTTCGCCATTTCAAACCAGATATTCTGTGTCTTCCAGTAGTTCAGCTCCACCGGGATTTCCGCGAAAAACTCCATCAGTCTGCACAGCTCCTCCAGCGGATCGGTATTTTCCGGGTTTCCCCGGAATTTTTCCATCATCCTCTCAATTTTTCGCCTGATGAGAAACTCCAGGTCGACGAAGTCCAGGCTGACATTCCAGTCTTTCATTTCTGCGAGAATTCTCCCGACACCTTCAAGATCAACCCGTTCCATCTCGAACGACTTCCGCAACTCCAGGTTGAGAGCTATCTCCGCTGTGGTGATAAACCTCCCCTGGACAGGCGTGCCGGTATCCCGCAGAATCCCCATGAGACCCCGGCTGTTTTCATATAGTTTCAGGTACTGCTGATCGAAATCGGTCAGGGCCTTATCGGTCATCAGCCCGAGGATTTTGCGCTGCTCATCCCGGAAAAGATCCCTGACGGAATAGTTGTGCATGCCGAAATGCCGGTCCATGAGCCGGACGATCTCGGCGAGATCGCCGTCGGCAAAGACTTTGAGAGTCTCGTTCTTCATGGTTTCGAACTCCTGCTCACCGAGAAAGGAGCGGACCCCGCCATAGACGGCGTGGTTACCGAAATAAACGACGCAGAAGCTGACATCCCCGGATTCGAGGGTAACGGTCGAACGAATGTTTATTTTGCCGACGGCAAAGACCGATTGACCGCTTCCCAGTTGATGGAATTCCTCCCGGTCGATCCGATAACTGTATATTTCGGCTTCGTCAATATAGTCTTCAAAAACCGAACTGACCGCATAATGGGCGCCCACCTTAACCAGATCGATCATGCTCGGCTTGACAAACGCCTCGTAAACCCGTTGGCCGTTTTCATACTCGGGGAGGTTACTCTCTGCCTCGGAGAGGGTCTCAAGAAAGGACTCCTCATACGTGCCCGGCAACAGCTTCTCTGCCAATTGAATGGCCCGTCCCGCGTACTTGAGAATCTGGGTCGTTTCCAACCCGGATATTTCATCGAAAAACCAGCCACAACTGGTATACATCAGCATCGACTGGCGCTGTATCTCCAGTAGTCCGAAAACCTCAGGCAATTCATCCCTTGTCAATTCGCGAAGAGCATGTCGCCGTATGAAAGTATCGATCGTCTCCTCGGAACGATCCAGGACCACGGAGATGTAATCGTCCCGGGCAAACCACGGATCCCGCAGGTATTCACCGGCCTTCAGGGCGTACCCTTCTGCCAGGCGATCGCGCAGCATGTCCAGGGCGGAGCGCAGCGGGGCCCGCCACGCCTGGTTCCAGCCAGGATTCCCGCCCGAATTGCAGCCGCAATCACTTTGCCATCGCTCTGTGCCGTGGCAACAGCTCCATGAGGTATTTTCGAGTATCCTTACTTCCTGGACCGGTGGG
The DNA here is from genome assembly GCA_028683595.1 of Geobacteraceae bacterium. Classification (GTDB taxonomy): domain Bacteria; phylum Desulfobacterota; class Desulfuromonadia; order Geobacterales; family Geobacteraceae; genus RPRC01. Next base: position 2,408 of record JAQUHM010000281.1, read on the forward strand.
TGTTTCTCCAGGTACTCGCCGTAATTGGTAATCCTCGCCAAGCCGTTTTCTTCCAGGTAGTTCAGCGCATAGGCCAGGGCCATATCGCCGTATTTGTGATGGTGGCCGTAGGTTTCGCCATCGGTGGCAATATGGAGAAGCTGTGGCCACTGCCGGAACTCGGAAAAACCGCTCAGCAGACGATGGGCGAATTCCTCTCCCCGGTTCAGAAGTTTTTCAAAGGCAACCGCCTGTGAGATGGTTCCGTCGTAGAAGAAAATGTTGATCTTCCTGCCACTCGGAAGCCGGCAAAGATAGGCCATGCTCGGGTCGATGTTCGCACCTCTCACATTTCGCCACTTCGTACCACCGAGCTTCCGCACCTTGTCAGCCTGATGCGGTGCCAGGATGGTGAACCTGATCCCCTCCTCTGCCAGGACTTCGAGAGTATCCAGGTCGACGGCGGTCTCCGCCAACCACATGCCTTCGGGAAAACGTCCAAAACGGCTCTCGAAATCCCGTATTCCCCAAATCACCTGGCTCCGCTTGTCACGTTCGGAAGCCAGAGGCATGATCATGTGGTTATAAACCTGGGCAATTGCGTTGCCGTGTCCCGAGCGCCACTCGATGCTCTGCCGGTCCGCCAGAAGGATCGATTGGTAGATTTCCGGTGCAAACGATTCCATCCAGGAAAGAAGTGTCGGGCCGAAATTAAAGCTGATCCTGGCATAGATGCTGACGATATCCATCACGCGGCCATCACCGTCGACTATCCTGGCTGCCGAGTTCGGAGCGTAACATTCGGCGGTCACTCTCTCGTTCCAGTCATGATAGGGGTGTGCGGAGTCCTGGATCTCCACCGCCTCCAACCACGGATTTTCCCGCGGGGGCTGGTAAAAATGCCCGTGTATGCAAATGTATCTTTCCATTGTCAGTTCGTCTCCATCAGGTACACCGCACAGCTTCGCCCGCGCATGACGGCACTGGCCGCAGCGGCAACCCTGTCCGGAAGGACAGCACCTGCTCCGTCCCAGTCGGTATCGGAGGAATCAAGCAGCTTGCACCAGCACCCGCCGTCGCCCGGAAGCCGCACGGTAACGTCCTGCTCGTTGAAATTAAAAAGACACACCACCAGACTGTCGCCCTGCCACCTTTCCATCAGGACCAGCTTTTGCTCTTCCAGGGCAGCTACCCGGAGAGCATTCGTGTCAGGAACGCAAAGGGCCGGGATATTTTTTCTCAGGGCGATGAGTGTTTTGTAGAATTGAAACAGGACGGAGTGTTTACCGGAAAACCTCTTGCCCGGATCGGGTTTCGATCGAAGGTACGCATCGATTGAACCGGGATCGGGAGGGTCTTCCCCGGAAGAAAATGAGCGAAACTCTTCCTTGCGCCCCTCGCGCACCGCTTCCACCAGCCCGGGGTCGGAATGGCTGATAAAATAGAGAAACGGCGACTCCTCGCCATACTCTTCCCCCATGAACAGCAGGGGAAGATACGGTGACAACAGCACCGCACCCGCAGCAAGCTTGAGAGATTCGAACGAAACCAGCGTTGTCAGCCGCTCCCCGAACATGCGGTTTCCCACCTGGTCGTGATTCTGGGCAAAGACGACGAACTGCCGGGCCGACCTGCCGGTCGCGGAATTCCCATGGCTCCGGTGGCGGTAGCGGGAATACTGTCCGGAATAGATGAACCGTTCACTGATAGACGCAGCCAGCTGGCCGACTCCGGCGAAGTCCTGGTAATATCCGTCCTTCTCGCCGGTAAGAAGGGTATGCAGAATATGATGGAAGTCGTCGTTCCACTGGCCGTCAAGCCCGTAGCCTCCCTTGTCGGGCGGGTCGATCAGCCTGACGTCATTCAGATCACTTTCGGCAATGACAAGGATTTCCCGGCCAAGACTCCCCGCCTCACGGTGAACCTCCGCTGCCAGCTCCGCCAGTAAATGCCGGGCACTGAAATCAAAAATACCGTGAACCGCGTCGAGCCGCAGGGCGTCCACATGGTACTCGCAAATCCAATAGAGGGCATTGTCGATGAAGTAGCGCCTGACCTCGTCACTATACGGTCCATCGAAGTTTACCGCTTCGCCCCAGGAAGTGCGATAGCGATCGCTGAAATACGGGCCGAAGCTGTGCAGGTAGTTCCCCTCGGGTCCCAGGTGATTGTATACCACATCGAGGACCACGGCCAATCCTCTGCAATGGCAGGCGTCGATCAGTTTCTTCAAGCCGTCCGGTCCGCCATAGCTGTTCTGCGGAGCAAACGGGAAGACGCCGTCGTACCCCCAGTTCCTTCCCCCTGGAAACTGGGCAACCGGCATCAGCTCGATTGCAGTAATCCCCAACTCCAGCAGGTAGTCGAGCATGGGAATCAGCGCCTCGAAGGTCCCCTCTTCGGTGCAGGTTCCCACGTGCAACTCGTAGACGACATACTCGTGGGGCGGCCGGCCTTTCCACACCCCGTCCGTCCAGGGGAAACTCTGTGGATCGACAACCTGCGAAGGGCCGTGCACCCCGTCCGGCTGGAACCGGGATGCAGGATCCGGCCTTTCCGTCCCGTTGTCCAGAAGGTAAAGATACCGATCTCCATCCCGCACGCCATCGACAACGGCCGAAAGATATCACCTGGTCTCTCTCCGGAGAGACACCAGGCGAGTCTCGGCAGCGGATACTATCCTGACGGACATACCGTCCGCCTGCGGCGCCCATACCCGGAAACGAACCTTGTCGTCGCCCAGAACCGTCGCGCCGATATCGAGCTGCCAAGGCGGCATTTTGCTCAGGGCATTACCTGCCTTTATCCCATTATCCAACCCTTCTGACCCTTTCGCGGCTTTACCGGTCACAGATAAAGCCTGGGCTCGCCTTCCCCGTTAAGGAGCCAGTGAAAAAGTGTCAGGTATTCCCTCAGGTGCCTGGTCAAAAGAAAATTTTCCCTGACGAATTCCTTTGCCTTTCCC
>JAQUHM010000282.1 GCA_028683595.1 Geobacteraceae bacterium
GACCGAGTGCAGTGGGGCTACCTGACGGAAAACGTCCATCTGCTCCGATGAATAATTGCTGACTCCCACCGAACGGATCTTTCCTGCCTTCAAGAGGTCGGCCATAACCTGCGCGGTCTCTTCGATAGGAACGAGAGGGTCTGGCCAGTGAATCTGGTAAAGATCGACGTAGTCAGTTTGTAGCCGCTGCAGGGAGTTATCGATCTCACTGAGGATGCGTTCGCGAGTTGAGTTTCTAAAGACGTTACCTTTATCATCCCAGTCAAGGCCTGCTTTTGTGGCGATCACCACTTTTTCACGCTTCACGTACCCCTTGAGGGCTTTACCGACTACTTCTTCAGAGTGGCCGAATCCATATGCCGGAGCGGTGTCGATGAAATTCAGACCCTTGTCGATTGCCGTTCTGATAGTACGGATTGACTCTTCGTCATCGGAGCCTCCCCACATCCAGCCGCCAATTGCCCAGGTTCCGAGGCAGACCTTGCTGACGCGAATATTGCTGCTGCCCAAAGTAGTATATTCGATATTTTCGTTACTCATGTTCTGTCTCCTTTTGCTGAAATTCAGCATTTCAACGTATAACTTCAAACACTGCAGAAAAATCTTCCTCTGCATGTCCTTCGGCACGTGCCCTTATGAAAGTTTCATTGGTTGCCGCAGTGCCATGCAGTGGTTGTCCCAGTGCATCTCCAAGGCCAATGGCAAGGCGCAGGTCTTTCTGCATGTGTTTCAAGGGAAAACTGGTGTGAAATTCTTTCTGCAACAGCAGTGCTCCCTTTCCTTTGAACATCGGATTGGCAAGAGCCCCGGCATCAAGAACCTCGAGGATTTGCTGCCCATTGAGTCCTCCTTTCAGACCAAGTGCCATGCCTTCGCATAAAGCTACCATCATGCCGCCCATAACCAGGTTGACCACCAGTTTCATTCTGGCCGCTTGGCCGACTTCACCCAGGTACATGTGTTTCTTACCCATTTTGTCAAAAGCCGCAACCGAATCTTTGTAAAGAGTCTCATCACCGGCCGCCAGGATAATCAAAGTTCCATCCTCCGCCGGTTTCTTTGTTCCGGAAACCGGGGCCTCGAGAAAACGTCCGCCACGCTCTGTCACTGCCTGCATGATGTTGCGGGCAGTAGTGTCGTCCACCGTTGACATGTCGACGTAGCCGCGACCGTCTCCAATGCCGGACAGAACTCCATTCGGGCCGAAACATATCTCGGATGCGGCTGCCGGATCGGATAGCATCGCAAAGGTGATGTCGCAGTCGGCTACTACTTCACGGGGACTGCTACCCGGGTGAGCTCCGAGTTCTATCAGCGGAGTGCATTTTGCGGGAGTACGGTTCCAGACAGTTACTTCGAAACCTGCCCGAACCAGATTGGTTGCCATCGCATTTCCCATGATACCGAGGCCCAGAAACCCGTACTTTGTCATGAGTTGTCTCCTTTTTTATCAGATTTCGTTTCTATGATTTCATAGCAGGGATAGGGGGCGTCCATGAATTTCTGCGTTTTCAGCGATAAGAAAATGAAATCATGGAAGTCCCTACGACAGTCAGAAGTGAATTGGAAGGGTCTTGTATGGTCGGGGTTTGCTGCTGCAGGACGGGACGATCAAGTCGGGCAATCTGGCGAAGTATCGGTATACGTGTTCCTTACTGCAGTTTGATTACGATCAAAATAACGGAGAAAAGAGCCAGGTAGCTCCTTTTCCAGGACTTAGGCTGGTTTGTCGAAGGATTCGTTCCAACCGATATGAGAAGTGTAATACCTGAACCGGGATATGCAAGCTGCCAATACACTGACTGATCCCAACGGTAAAGGATAGACCCTGGATTCTATTAGTCCTTGATTCCCTTGTCAGGACAAAAAAATCCTCGTTGCCACATTGGAAGCCGCTCGTTTTGCATCCGGAAAGTCTTGGCAGGGGCAGGGTTGGAATTTAACCGAAGCCTCTCGTAATCGGTCACCATCCGTTACGCTGATCAGCTAACATGCCGGTTTCAAGCGGTTTTCTTGCTGTTACAATCGTGCAATAAAGCCGTACGAGAGTCTCCGTGAAAGCCCCAACCCTCCACGGAACAGCACTTTTCAGTTTCCGGATGGAAACTACATAGCTCATGGGGTCTTTAAAAAATATTTCCAAAGAATTCCTCTATTTGTTTTCGGGCCTGTAATGTAACGCCTCGGGTGCCCAGGAATTTGCCATTGATCAGGTCGGCGACAAGTCGGTGATCCAGTCTGTTTTTTTTCGACCAGGATGTGACTGTTTCTCCCATTGATTCCAGTTTCTCATGTATGATTGCTTGTCTTTGTTCTATAGTCATAAACATCTCCAGTTCTCAGTTAAATTCAAGATTATTACAACACCTGATGCAGAAATGCCGAAAAATAATGGACTCTTTTTCTGCCATGAATCCGACACTTGCGAATAAAACAGGGCCTGGCATCTGGATTGCCCAGCCTAATTGAAACGGTGCGGATTGAAATGCAGCGTCCGATTCTCCGGATTTAGAGCGGAAAATGTGCCCATAAAAAAAGCCGGGGCTGAATATCGTATGATATTTCGGCGACCCGGCTGTCTCGTGGAGACCCTGTAGGCTTTCCGTCCCACCCTTGCGAGCGGTTTAGTATTATCGTTTATCAGCCTGCTAATCAGTGCTGCATATTGTTAGCTCAAATATGTGAGGTCTGTCAAGAGGGCGATTCTGATTTGTTGATGAATCGGGCGATGAATGGGTTTCTCTTCTTACCGGAGCAGTTCCGTTTTTACCTCCTCATCAATAAAACTCTCTTCGATTGCTTCCCGCGCCCACGGTTCCTTGCATGAGGCCAGCACCCGCGCTGCTCCTTCGGCAACGGCCGGTATGTCGCTCCACAGGGCGTCACGGATGGAGCGCAGTTCGATTAGGTCGGGTTTTCTGCCGTCCGCCAGATCGCGGCAGCGGCCGCAGAGTAGGGCGAGGGTTGCCGCCTCCGGTTCCCGTTCCGGTTGGTAGTCCCATACCCTCAGATCTTCCTTGCTTCCGCACCATTCGCATTTGAAACCCGCTCGCTTGCCGATCTCCTTGCCGAAAAGACTGACGGCTTCCTGTCGATCCTTATTAGCCTGGTATCCTTTTGCCATAGTTTACTTTCTCCTGATGTTGTGCGTCTGTGAAGGTGTAGAGTCGCACGGAAAGAAAGAATGTATTAAATGAGGTTGCGAAGCGACTCAAGCGGCACCATTACTTGTGAGTCCACATGTCGTTGGTCCTTGTGACGACATTTTAATCGTACCCTTGCCACTGTTGAGGTGAATCAGTAAAGGTCAGGGTCCTCGTAGTTTTTCGGCATGGTCACGCCGGTGCAGTCAAAGGCGTACCCGAAGACTCTCGTAGCTCCATAATAACCGATGTCAGCTTCCCGAAAGAAGATATGCGTCGCACCCGCATCCCTGGCCTTAAGGGCGGACTGGTATTTAAAATCGCCCAGAACCGGAGGGGGACCCCAGAACCTGTAACCGTAAGGTCCTGGATAGTTGGCAACCGGGCGGCATTCTCCCATGCTCATCGGGTTAGCCACTTCCAGCGGAAAAGGTTTGTAAGCAGCAGACGCGGAGCATCCCGTGACCGTCAGCATTGAAACGAACAGTAGAAAAATCTTCATAACGCCTCCAAATGAATCGCTTTCCGGAAGATTTGCCTGAAAATAACAGCGATTCTACTGGTTTGATTATACCAGACTGGGGAAAGCTATTCAGGAAAATGGGACGGATTCAATTTTCGCTTACGGACAATCTATTGAGCAATTCCTGGTTTGCCAAGGAATGTTACCAATTCCGGGAGAGACTCGAAAACTACGTCCGGTTTTGATTCGGCAAGTTCTTCTCGGCTACCATAGCCGTAGGTAACGGCTGCCGTCATTATTCCATTCCTTTTCCCACCGATTATGTCATGAGATCGATCGCCGACAATAAGAGTTGCTCCTGGATCTAAGTTCTCGGAATCGAGAATGTTGGCTATCAGCTCACCTTTGTCCGATAAGCGGCCATCCAACTCACTTCCATGAACAGCGTGGAAGAACTGAATCAGGTCAAAGTGGTCGAGAATCTGTGCGGCATACACCCTCGGTTTGGAAGTGGCTAGATAAATACGGAAACCTGCGGCCCTGATTCTCTGTAGAGAGGGAATAATCTCAGGATATATCGCATTTTCGAACATGCCTGTCTCAGAGAAACGTGTCCGATAATGAGATAGGGCCTGATCGAGAAGAGCTTCTTCTCTTGTGTTCATCAGCCGTGAAAATGACTCCCTGAGGGGTGGCCCGATGCACCAGGTGAGATGGTCTTCGTGTGGCGGATTAACGCCGAGCTTATCAAGGGCAAACCGAATGCAACGGGTTATCCCGTCCTTTGGGTCGGTAAGAGTTCCATCTAAGTCAAATAGAATATTGGAAATGTTCATACATACTTCACCGTACGCTGAGAGTACAGCGGGTTAACCGCTGTTGCGCTTTGTTGGCAATTAACTCTTTGCCTCAATACGTTACGAAACTTACCTGCGTCGTCCCCTCAGCCGCTGTTGACAAATAAGCTTGAGAAAACTTTCGGGGGCAGGGGGCCGCCCATTCTTTTATGCATATCTCATGGGGATCGCATAATTTCATGGGCGTCCCCTTTTGGCCTCGACTACTGCTCCCGCTCGCGTTGATATCCTTTGAGGCTGTTGTAGCCTTGATCGCCAAAAGGTTGCAACTTCTTCTGCCACTGCAGTTTCAGGGCCAAAAGGAGCCTCTCGACGTTTTCACCTGATGCAGGGTTTGGGAGAACGTCCAATACCGAAAACTCGAAGTTGTTAGCGCCAAACTCATTCAAATCCTTCTGCAGTCCCGGGCTGAAGACGATTTTTCCCATTTTAAGCTGAAACAGCCTACTTTTTTCTGATCCTTTAAGATTTTTGCTGCTGTCAATGAATATCCTGCCGTTCACCTTGTTTCGTATCTGATAAACACCCATATCAGGGCGACTCTGTTTGTACTGCCGCTTGAGTTCAGAACGTTCACTCATTTTCTTCGCGGTTGGAGTCATGAGCGGAATGGCTGGTTTAACATCCTGGCCGACATCCATAATTTCCCGCCAGTAAGTTAATCCATCCCGTTGAATCATACCTTCATCAACCAACAGTCGGCGGATAGTGCAGTAGTCGTCAAAGAGCGGCTTGATAATCCCTGTTACTTCAAGTTCAGAGTAGCGGCAACCCGGCTCAAACCGTATGGCAAACTGCTCCAGGACAATGAGGCGTTTTTTGTGTTGGGAGGGGAGTTTTTCAAGTGTGCCGTTGCGGAATAATGTTTCCAGGACTTTGCGGC
>JAQUHM010000283.1 GCA_028683595.1 Geobacteraceae bacterium
TCAAGCCTCTTGAGCATGGGGCGGATATCGTGGTTTATTCTCTCACCAAGTTCATTGCCGGCCATGGCACGAGTATTGGTGGCTGCGTCGTAGATGGGGGTACCTTCCCCTGGAACAACGGCAGGTTTCCCGAGTTTACCGAACCTGATCCCTCCTATCACGGCATCCGTTTCTGGGAGGCACTCGGCAATCTTTCCTATATCATCAAGATGCGGGTAGAATTGCTTCGCGACATCGGAGCGCCTCTTTCACCGTTCAATGCTTTCCAGATACTCCAAGGTCTGGAAACACTTCACGTCCGCATGCCTCGCCACGTGGAAAACGCCGTAAAGCTCGCAGATTGGCTGGATAAAAACCCGGACATAACGTGGGTCAATTATCCGGGGTTGCCCAGCCACAAGGATTTCGAACGTGCGGCTCGCTACCTTCCGAAAGGGAGCGGGGCTATCATCGGTTTCGGTATCAAGGGTGGTGTTGCTGCAGGCAAGAAGTTCATAGATAACGTAAAGCTGCTTTCTCACCTGGCCAACATCGGTGACGCCAAATCGCTGGTGATTCATCCGGCTTCCACCACGCACCAACAGCTCACGGAACAGGAGCAGATTGCAACCGGTGTTACCCCTGACTTTATCCGGCTTTCCGTGGGAATTGAGGATGTTGACGATATTATCGCAGATATTGATCAGGCATTGAAAGCTTCACAACTGAATTAGTTTCCATTCGGAAATTTCTGATGGAAACGAGCGGTTTCCAATTCGGAAACGAGCGGTTTCCAATTCGGAAACGAGGATTTTTCGTCCTGGCAAGAAACTTTTGCCTGCAAAAGTTGACAGCGCAGGCTGCCTGCAGGGCGAGTCCTCCGGACGAGTCAAAACCAAAGGATTGTGCGGCGACGTACTACTTACGTCTCCGCACAAACAAGACCGATATTTGACGCAGTCAGGGCGTAAAGGGACCATTTTCGGACGGAAACGCATTAGATTGTTGAATTGATAATGATGTATAAAGCAGCGGCCCTTCGGGGTTGCTGCTTTTTTTTGGGTAAAATCAATGATGTTTTGATAGTTATGCAGTTAACATAAAAAATAACTAAAGTTGTTATTGTTAATGTCGAAGAGATTATGGTTGTTGTCTTATAATAGATATATAACGCAACCTGTCGTCCCTGTCACGTGCAGGAGTCCGTTGATTCTACTATGGCGGAACTTTACCGGTGTTCCGTTATTATGCCGAATTTTTGTTCAACCAACACGGTAGACTGGTTTTGGTATTAATTTCTGAGATTTGTCCTGCGTAGGTTTTGGGCGGCGACTACATGATATGAAACCCAGGAGGTAACAATGATTTTTGCAAAGTTGAGAATTGGATCGAAAATGGGGCTAGTGTTCGGATTTGTGCTGGTTATGATGCTCTTGATCATGTACTTCGGGATCAGCGGGACTTCGACAGTGAAGGGCTCGATGGAGGGAATCGTCACGGGCGAATACCAGAAGACGGTCTATGCCTTCAAGGCTATGGACGCACTCGACAGCTTGGTGATTTCAATTCAGAAGTTGGTTATGGTCAATGATCCGAATGAGATCCTTCGCCTGAAAAAGGAGCTCGAGAGTGCGCGGGCGGATTACCGGGAGAACCTGAATAAGCTTTCGGAGCTGGAAAAGGACCCTCAGGGCATCAAGCTCATTGAGGAATCAAAGTCCCAGTCGAGTGTGGCTGCGGCCGCAAATAATCATGTGGTTGAGCTTGCCCTGGCAAACAAGAAAGAAGAAGCATTTTCCCTCTTTGCAAAAGAGGCTTTTCCTCTTACAAAAAAGCTCCAAAATACTTTTGAGGCACAGGTTACGTTCCAGCAAGGCAATGTGAATGCGGCTTACGCAAAAGCTGTCAGTGTCTACGAGCGGCAGCGGATGTTAATTATCTTTGCCGGTGCTCTGGCGTTCATTCTCGGTCTTGCCGGGGCAATCTTCCTGATCAACAATTTCGTCACGCGTCTTAATCGTGTCTCGGGTGCTATGGGTCGCATAGCAGATGGTGATATTTCCAATCAAATTCTTATTTTTGCCAAGGACGAGATTGGTGACCTTGGACATGCCATTAATCGAATGCTGGACTCCATGAATGGCATGGTGGCATCAATCAAGGCGACCGCAGAACAGGTTGCCTCAGCATCCACGCAACTCTATGCAACCTCCGATCAGATTGCAACCGGGGCTGAAGAGGTTGCGGCGCAGGCCGGCACCGTGGCAACGGCCAGCGAGGAGATGACCTGCACCAGTTCCGAGATCGCCAACAACTGTTTGATGGCGGTGGAAAGCTCCAAACGAGCCAGTGATTCCGCATCTTCTGGTTTTGCGGTTGTCCAGGAAACAGTTGATGAAATGGGTCGTATCGCTGAACGAGTGAAGGCGTCTGCCTGCACCGTGGAAAGCCTGGGTGCCCGTTCTGACGAGATCGGTGAAATTGTTGGTACTATTGAAGACATCGCCGACCAGACTAACCTCCTGGCTCTTAATGCAGCGATAGAGGCGGCCCGCGCAGGTGAGCAGGGTCGCGGATTTGCGGTTGTGGCCGATGAGGTTCGGGCTCTTGCGGAACGAACCACCAAGGCTACCAAGGAAATCGGGGCCATGATCAAGGCCATCCAGATGGAAACCAAGGGTGCAGTTTCATCCATGGAGGATGGGGTCAAGGCTGTGGAGAAAGGTACCGCTGGTGCATCACGTTCGGGAAATGCACTCCAGGAAATTCTTGAGCAGGCCAATGCGGTGACCATGCAGATCAACCAGATTGCCACCGCGGCCGAGCAGCAGACTGCCACTACCAATGAGATCACCAATAACATTCAGCAGATTACCGATGTTGTCCATGAAACAGCCAAGGGATCCCAAGAGTCTGCTTCCGCTGCGAATCAGCTTTCGAGGCTTTCTGAGGAATTGACTCATCTGGTAAGTAATTTTAAACTGGCAGTATGAAACACGAATAGCATTTGGCACGATGTGCTGTGAAGTAAAATGCTGAAAAAGGGATGGGCTTAGAAAGTTTCATCAGGAAGAATAGAGGGTGTCCGATATGGGCACCCTTTTTTTTATTTCTGGTTGCGACCGGTAACTGGCTCATATTGAGTGGATTGTGTGCTCAATGCTCGAATAAAATTAGAAATTGATAACTATATGCTAAAAGCTTAATGATAAATAACCTCAAGTTACGTCACTATTTGACGAAAAATTTAGTAAACAGGGTTTGCCTCTCGAGCAGTGATATGAATGGTATGGGCACATCGTTTCCTGCGTCGTTTATAAGCAGAAATTACCTGGCATCAACGTAAGATCGAAGAAAAGGGGGAAAAATATGATTTTCGCTAAGATGAGGATTGGTCCAAAGATGGGGTTAGTATTCGGTTTTATTCTCTTAATGATGGTCCTGATGGTTTTCTACGGTCTCCACAGTACTTCGCAGGTCAAAGATTCCTTGGAGGGACTCGTCAAGGGAGAATATCAGAAAACCCTCTATGCTTTCAAAGCAATGGAAGCCCTTGACACTTTGGAGGGTTCGGTTCAGAAGCTGGTCTTGGTACACGATGCCAATGAGATTGCTCAACTGAAAAAAACAATTGAAGAGTCGAGATCAACGTACCGTGAAAACATAAAAATGTTGGCAGAGGTGGAAAAGTCGCCAAAGGGAATTGCTCTCATTGAAGAATCAAAGGCTCAGTCCAGCATGGCAGCGGCGGCAAACAATCATGTGGTCGAGCTTGCACTGGCTAATAAGAAGGAGGAAGCCTTTTCTGTCTTGCTGAAAGAGGCCGGTCCTCTTACGTTAAAGCTCCAGAAAACATTCGATGACCAGGTTTCCTATCAGGAAAACAATGTTAAGGCGGCCTATGACAAAGCGGATAGCGACTTTAAAAAGAACAGGATTCTCCTCCTCGTTTTCGGCGCCATAGCGTTTATACTGGGTCTTGCGGGTGCGGTATTTCTTACAAACAATTTTGTCACCCGTCTGAACAGAGTGTCCGCTGCCATGGGGAACGTTGCCGACGGAGATCTTTCAACCAAGATCAATATTTTTGCCAAGGACGAGATAGGGGACCTGGGGCGAGCTATCAACCGGATGCTTGAGTCAATGCACAATATGGTGACTTCGATAAAATCTACGGCTGAACAGGTTGCCTCTGCCTCTACACAACTCTATGCTACCTCTGAGCAGATTGCAACCGGGGCTGAGGAAGTAGCGGCACAGGCCGGTACTGTGGCCACGGCCAGTGAGGAAATGTCCTGCACCAGTTCCGAGATTGCCAGCAACTGCCTGATGGCGGTGGAAAGTTCCCAGCGTGCCAGCGACTCCGCTTCCTCGGGGTTTGAGGTTGTCCGGGAAACTGTTGAAGAAATGAGCCGTATTGCCGAACGGGTGAAGGAATCTGCCTGCACCGTGGAAAGCCTTGGCGCCCGTTCCGATCAGATCGGAGAAATTGTCGGGACCATCGAGGACATCGCTGACCAGACTAATCTCCTGGCCCTCAATGCTGCTATCGAGGCGGCCCGTGCCGGTGAGCAGGGTCGTGGCTTTGCGGTTGTTGCCGATGAGGTCAGGGCACTTGCAGAACGGACCACCAAGGCAACCAAGGAAATCGGTGCCATGATCAAGGCCATCCAGTTGGAAACCAAGAGTGCCGTTTCCTCCATGGAAGAGGGGGTCGCGGAGGTAGAAAAGGGCACTGTCGATGCCGCTAGGTCGGGTCAAGCACTCCAGGAGATTCTCGAACAGGCTAATGCGGTGACCATGCAGATCAACCAGATCGCCACTGCTGCTGAAGAGCAGACCGCCACCACCAATGAGATAACGAATAATATTCAGCAGATTACCGAGGTTGTCCATGAGACTGCCAAGGGCTCCCAGGAATCAGCTTCTGCGGCGAATCAGCTTTCACGGCTTGCCGAAGAGCTGCAGCAGTTGGTAGGAACTTTTAAACTGGCAGTGTGAGACAAAGAGTAACCGTTACCTCAGTTGGAATGGAAAAGGGCGCCCAAATGGGACGCCCTTTTCTTTTTCAAATTCACCGCACAAATACTATATCTACCGTGGCTGAAGATAATTGTCGAGTTCTCGTAACGCTTCGACATAGCTTTCAAGGGAAAGTGTTTGATCTTCCTTCCAATCGCGGGTCTTGTAGTAGACTTTGTCGTAATAGTTTTCCAGCAACCCCTTCATGAACGGATGTAAGTCCCACTTTCCCAGATATCCGGCAATTTCATCGTATTTCTCACCGCCAAGCTTTTTTCTGATTCTCAGCAGAGCGACTGCCATCTCTTCCCGGTATTCTTCTTTGCCATACTCGGTGATCAGAC
>JAQUHM010000284.1 GCA_028683595.1 Geobacteraceae bacterium
ACTTTGCCGGAGGGACCGATCTGGGGGTTATGGGCAGGGCATCGACCGTCTATTACGGCAGGTTCTCCGAGGGCAGCCTGGAATCCCCTTTTTCCGGTAATCTGCCGGACCTCTGCCCCACCGGGGTCTATACCGATAAAGCCGCACGATTCCGCGCCCGCTACTGGGACTACGATATGGCTCCTTCGGTCTGCCCGCAATGCTCACTCGGCTGCGCCACCATTCCTGCGGCACGCTATCGTGAGCTGCTGAAAATCATGGCGCGGCATAATGACGCGGTAAACGGTTGGTTTCTCTGCGATAAGGGTCGCTTCGCGGATCATGGTGTCAACTGTCCGGATCGGCCGAGAACGCCGCTGCTGGACGGGCGGGAGACCTCCTGGGATGAGGCTCTGGATGCCCTGGCGGCAAGGATCGAAGAACTGTTCGCGACTCATGGTTCCGGATCCCTCGCGGTGGTCGGCTCACCCCGCCTGACCTTGGAAGGGAATTTCCAGGCGGCACTTCTTGCCGAATTCCTCGAAGTCGGCGCCCTCTGCTTTTTTGTTGATAAAGAGGAGGCTGCAGCGACTACCTCGGCAGTTTCACTCCTGACCAGGGACACGGCAGTTTCCATGGTCGAGGTGGAGCACGCCGACTGCATAGCCATTGTCCAGTGCGACCTGCGCGATCAGGGTCCGATGATGCTTCTGGCGGTCCGGCAGGCATGGCGGGCCGGGGCGAAAATCTTTCTCGTGGGGGACGGCAGCCCGCAGGGGCAGGCAGAATCGGTTTCGGTGGAGACTATCCGGGTGCCGTCACTTGCCGACATATCCTTTGCCGGCTACACAAATCCGGTTGTCATCTGTGCACCATCCGGTTTCGGAAAGGGGGCTCTCGAGGAGGCGGTAGGTTCTGGCGCAAAGCTGGTGTTCCTTCTTTCCGGTCCGAATGCCTTTGCTGCGGCACTCCTGACCCTGGAGCACCGGGCCTTGTCCCTTGCCGAAGCGGTTGGGTCGGGAAAAATCAAAGGGATTCTTGCCTTTGAGACCGAGATTCCCGAAGAGCTTCTGTCCGGAATCTCGCTGCTTGCTGTTGCGGACCGGTTCTCCTCCGGAGCCATGAAAAAATGCGATGTCTTCCTGCCGACCACTGCCTGGGTGGAGATGGACGGCACTTTCATCAATAACGAGGGTCGGGCACAGCGTTTTCGGAAGGTCATGAACCCGGGCATGCCGATCAAAGGGCTTGACCCGGCACTTCATCCACCCCGGGTACACCGGAAGGATGCCCCTGGGGGAGAGCCTCGACCGGCCTGGTGCATTATCGTTGATCTGGCGGAGCGGATGGGAGCAGAGCGAATTGTGGAGCCCCTTTCCGGGCGCTGGGAGGCTCTTCGAAATCTTGACCCGGAAGGCGAAGGGGAGCGGATTTTGTAGCATGATCGAGTCAATCATCAACCTGATTAGCACCAATCTTCCGTAATGGCTTCGAATATCTCCCTCTCCCTGAGGGAGAGGGTCAGGGTGAGGGGGCCAGGATGAATGTATTAAACGGAGCTTCCCCCTCATCCGGTCTTCACTCCTTCGCTGAAGCTTCGGCGCGCAAGCTGACCACCTTCTCCCTCAGGGAGAAGGATTCAGTGGAAGATTAGAAGTGATCAGGATCATCAATCAGAATAACCAGCCAATCGATTCGAGACACAAAATGCCATCTGATACGTTAGACATGCTACTGTTGCTCGCCAAACTTACCGTACTCTATGGAGTGGTCATGACAGCGGCCGCTTATCTGGTTCTGGCCGAACGGCGGGTCCTCGCCTGGATCCAGGACCGCAAGGGGCCGAACCGGGTCGGACCTTTGGGGCTCCTCCAGCCGCTGGCCGATGTGATCAAAATGCTGACCAAGGAAGACGTTTGTCCCAGGGGAGCTGATCGCTGGCTTTTTTATCTGGCGCCTGCCATGGCTGCCATCCCGGCGATCCTGACCTTTTCCGTGATTCCGTTCGGCCCCCCGTTGATCCTGTTCGGTCGAAACATCACGCTTCAGGTGGTGGACCTGAATATCGGCCTGCTGTTCTTCCTGGCCCTTTCTTCTATCGCTGTCTACGGTGTTGCGTTGGGAGGTTGGGCATCCAATTCCAAATATTCGCTCCTCGGGGGCATCCGGGGGCTTGCCCAACTAATTTCCTACGAACTATCCATGGCTCTTTCTCTGGTCCCTGTTGTTATGCTGGCCCGTTCCTTCCGTTTGGGAGACATTGTTGCCGCCCAGGCGTCGGTGCCGTTCATCGTCTACCAGCCACTGGCTTTCCTTATTTTTCTGATCAGTATCGCGGCCGAATGCAAAAGGGTACCCTTTGATCTGCCTGAAGCGGAGAGTGAGCTTATTGCCGGATTCCATGCCGAATATTCGGGCATGCGTTTTGGTCTTTTTTTCGTGGGAGAGTATATAAATATGCTGGTGCTCGGAGGACTTGCCGCAACCTTTTTCCTTGGCGGCTGGCATGGTCCCTGGCTTCCGCCACCGGTCTGGTTTGCCCTCAAGGTCCTCGGTTTCGCCTTCCTCTTTATCTGGATGCGCGGCACCCTGCCGAGGCTTCGCTATGACCAGTTGATGCATCTTGGCTGGAAAGTTCTCACACCGCTCGCCTTGTTGAATATTCTTGCTACCGGGTGGTTCATAATGATGTTATAGTATCGTAAAAGAATATCCGGCTTCGTTTGGCAAGGCACAGAACATGGCAGGGCACTTTACCAAAAGGAGGAAGTGTTTATGACTGAAAATGTGAACGCAGCAGACAGGCACGGCCACACTCCGCTTATCGAGGCGGCCAAGACAGGGGATGTCGAAGGAGTCAGTGATCTCATCCGCCGGGGGGCGGATGTGGATGCACGGAGCAACAAAGGGAAGTCCGCGCTGCATTATGCCGCGGCTAACGGCCACGCGGAGGTGATCAAGGCGCTTCTGGACGGCGGGTGCACGGTGGACGCCCGCGATCGTGATGGTCATACTCCCCTGATGTTCGCTTCTAATTACGGCTGCAACGAATGTATCAACCACCTGGTGGATTTTGGTGCCGACCCGAATGCCAAGACCCTGACCGGGAATACTGCTCTAACGTATGCAGAGACCAATAACCATCCGGACACACTTGCGCTGCTTGTAAAGCTCCAGCGAGCCAAACTGGCGGTATAGTACATGAATAGGGGCGCTATCGCGCCCCTGTGTTTTTCCGGCAATCAAACCAACCTTCTCAGGAATGTATGTAAGAGATAGCGATGTCCCTTTTGTCTGACATAAAGGCAATCGGCCTCGGGTTCTGGACGACGTTGCGCCATGTTGGGCGACGTTCTGTAACGATCCAGTATCCCGAAGAGAAACGCACCCCCTTTCCGCGGTATCGGGCAAGGATTGTTCTAACCCGTGATCCGGACGGTGAGGAGCGGTGTGTGGCCTGTTATCTCTGTTCAGCTGCCTGCCCCGTTGACTGCATATCCATGCAGTCAGCGGAGCGGCCGAATGGCCGTCGTTATGCGGCCTGGTTCCGTATCAATTTTTCCCGCTGCATCTTTTGCGGTCTCTGCGCCGAGGCGTGCCCGACCATGGCAATCCAGATGACACCCGATTTCGAAATTTGTAAACGGGACATTATGAACTTGGTCTATGAAAAGGAAGACCTGCTCATCGATGGTTGCGGGAAGGATCCGGACTATAATTTTTATCGTCACAGTGGTATTGGCGTGGTAAACCCCCGCGGTGGCAATCAGAATGAGAATCCTCCGGTGGATGTGAGGACGCTGCTGCCGTAATTAAAGGAGCGAGGCGCGAGGAGAAAAGTGCAGAACAGGGAGCTTGTCAATGGACAACGACCGAAGCAAAATGCCTGGCGGTGTGCGACGGCCAGCCGTTTCAATCTGTTCTGACAAGCTTTTTCCTCGGTCCCCGGTCCCCGGTCCTCGATCCTCGTGCCTCGACCCTCGATCCTGACTTTATTATGGAACAGATTGTATTCTACATACTCGCGGCCGTTGTGGTGATTGCTACTCTTTTGGCCGTGACCGAGCGTCATCCGGTCCATGCCATTGTCTATCTGGCCACCTCGTTTTTCGGTCTTGCGGCGATCTTTTATCTTCTCCTGGCTCCCCTGGCAGCGGTCTTCGAGGTTATTATCTACGCCGGTGCTATCATGGTGCTGTTCCTGTTCGTTATCATGATGCTGGACCTTGGACACCCCGAAAAGGTTAAAAGGCCGGCTTTCCGCGACTGGTGGCCGGCATTGGTATTGAGCCTTCTAATTCTGGTCTCTTTTGCCGTTCTGGCAGGCAGGCCTTTTCCCGGGACCCCTGCTGTTCCTGTTCCTATTGACATAAGGACGTTTGCCACTGTCCTGTTCCGGAACTATGGTGTCGCGGTGGAGATCATTTCCCTGCAACTCCTGTTTGCCCTGGTGGGTGCCTTGTACCTGGGGAGGCGCAGATGATTGTTCCCCTTTCCCATGTTCTGTTCCTGTCGGGTATTCTCTTTTCGCTGGGGCTTTTGTGTCTATTGGTTTGGCGGACGAACCTGATCATGATGCTGATCGGCATCGAGATCATGCTCAACGCGGCGATCCTGGTATTTGTCGGCGGTTCGGCAGCGTGGGGAAACGCGGACGGCCAGGTTTTTGCCCTGTTCATTATTGCCATGACTTCGGCGGAAGTATCTTTGGCCCTGGCCCTGGTGGTCTACCTCCATCGTCGGAAGAAGACAGTGGATTCCGACCAGTTCCGCGAGTTGGGGGAATAGCATGAACCTGTTTCTGCCCCTGATACTTTTCCTGCCGATTCTGGCAGGTGCCTTCATCGCCCTGGCAGGCATGCGTCTTCCCCGCCGCATCAGCAGTCTGGTTGCCGGCGGGGCTGTTGCCGGCTCGTTTATTTCATCCTTGTGTGCCTTTCTCCACTATCGCTCGCCCGTAACCCTCGATCTGTTCCGCTGGCTGTCGGCCTTTGATCTGCAGGCACCGGTTTCCCTCTATTTTGATCCCCTTGCGGCGGTGATGTGCCTGATGGTCACCTTCGTTTCCGGCATCATCCTGTTCTATTCGCATGCCTATATGAGCGGAGAGGGCGACTATGCCCGTTTCTTTTCGCTGATGAGTCTGTTCATCGGGGCCATGCTCCTGCTGGTGCTGGCCGGAAATCTTCCCCTCTTGTTCTTCGGTTGGGAAGGCGTCGGTTTTTGCTCCTATGGCCTCATTGGTTTCTGGTACCGGGAGGAAAAGAATGCCGATGCCGGGCGCAAGGCCTTTCTTGTGACTCGCATCGGAGACACCGCCTTCGCTGCGGCAATCTTCTGGCTCTTTCTCCTCTG
>JAQUHM010000285.1 GCA_028683595.1 Geobacteraceae bacterium
CCTGGCACTCGGAACCGAGCGACCGGAACCCGGTGTCATGGATAAACCGCCGCGGAGTCGTGGAGAGCGGCTTATCGATATGCCTCTCCTGCTGCGGACAATGGTGTGGCTGGGAAGCGTTCAGACCTCGCTCTGTTTTTGCGGATTCTTCTACCTCTATTGGACTTTCGGCTATAGTGACTTTCTCCGTTTACCGCGGCCGGACCTTGTGCCCTACGCTGAGCGTCTGCTGACCCGTGACGGCTATGTTTATGTTCTGGCGACAACAATTTTCCTCGCCAGCGTGGTGACAACCCAGATCGGCAATGCCTATGCCTGCCGTACCGAACGGACCTCGGTCTTTACGATAGGTTTTTTCAGCAACCGATTTTTACTGGTCGGGATACTGGTAGAAGTCGCCCTGGTCTCGCTCCTGATGTACGTTCCTCCTCTTCGCAGGATCTTTGAACTTGCACCGCTGCCGCTGCATTTCTGGGTCGTTATTTTTGCGTTCCCTCCTGTGCTGTTTCTCCTGGAAGAGGCACGCAAGGCGTATCTGCGGCGGACGGAACGCAGGAAAGCATGTACAGGAGGTAGCCCATGAGAATAATAATTGTCGGCTGCGGTCGTATGGGAGCAGCCCTGGCTCAGGATCTGCTCAGACGTGGACATGGCGTGGCGGTTGTGGACCGTGATCCTGCTGCCTTTGAACGCCTTGTCCCCTGGTTTACCGGAGATACGGTCGCAGGCATCGGTTTCGACCGCACGGTGCTTTTGCAGGCAGGTATCGAGAGGGCGGACGGACTGGCGGCGCTTACCGACAGCGACGAGGCTAACGTGGTCACGGCCCGGGCGGCGAGACAGTTTTTTCGAGTGCCCAAGGTTGTGGCGCGTCTCTATGATCCGCGTAAGGCGGAGATATACCGACGACTTGGCGTGCAGACCATTTCCCAGGTAACCTGGGCGGTAAATCGGGTTGTTGAGCTTCTCTGTTATTCTCGCCTCGAAACGTTACTCAGCTTGGGAAGTGGAGAAGTGGATATGGTTGAGTCCGAGGTCCCGCACCTTCTGGTTGGCCGTCCTGTTTCCGAATTGACGGTGACTGGAGAGGTGTTGGTCGTGGCAGTCAGCAGACACGGGAAGACATTCATTCCCACGCTTAGTACCGAAATGCATGAAGGAGACATGATTCACATGGCGATCCTTGCCGCTTCCGGCGAACGGCTGAAGGCGCTGCTGGGGCTGCGTTAGCAGGAGGAGGCCACATGCAAGTGATAATTGTTGGTGGAGGAAAAGTCGGAGCTTATCTGGCCACGCTGCTGTCCGGCAGAGGTGAGGAAATAAAGGTGATTGAATCATCCAGGGAAGAGTTCCCACGGTTGATGGGTATCCTCCCGCCAGGATCCCTGGTCGCAGGAAGCGGTTCTGATCCTGTTGTGCTGGAAAACGCCGGCATTCGCCGGGCGGATGTTGTGGCTGCGGTCACAGGTTCTGACGAGACAAACCTGGTGGTGGCCGGTTTGTCTCGTTTTGAGTTTGGGGTTCGGCGAATCATATCTCGGGTAAATCACCCGGCAAATGCCTGGATGTTTGTTCCAAGGATGGGGGTGGATGTTGCCCTTAATCAGGCCGAACTGTTGGCCCATCTTGTCCTGGAAGAGATATCTGTTGGAGAGATGATGACCCTCTTGAAACTCCGAAAAGGAGAGTATTCTCTAGTGGAGGAAAAGGTTCACGGGAGGTCGCTCGCGGTTGGCAAGACGATCGCAACTCTCAAACTTCCGGATGAATGTGTTGTCACAGCGGTTATCCGGAAAGGGAAGCTCATTATCCCGCGCGGTGACCTGGTATTGCATGCAGAGGATGAAGTGCTTTCCGTTATACATTCATCCCGAATAGCTCTGCTTGCAGCTCTGCTCTGTGAAAAGGACAGAGAGAAATAACCGTCAAACTTGAATTGTGCCAGCCGGCGTGATATATAGTCAAGGTTGACAGGTATGCGTGACCGAGTCTGATGCATGGTCTTGTGGCGCTACACTCAAACCTTCGGGACCCTCAGCCATGTGGTGCGTGGAGAGGTTCCGAGTGAATTTTCATAAAGTGGGAGGCCTTCTATGTGTATGCAAACATCTGCTGTTCAGGATGATTTTCTCAAGGCGGTTGAGATTGGACGGCCTGAGAGTATTGTAAAGCTGTTTCCTAATTCAAAGGCGCTTCTCGTCAGCGGCAAGGTCATTGACCGTGCCATGCTGGCCAAGGGAAAGGCCATTGCCATGGCTGCAAACGGCAGAAGCACCTTGATCATTCGCGGTGTTCTCCGGGCCGCCCAAAAGGTCAATGCTGCTATCATCATAGAAATTGCCAAATCCGAAGGTAATTATTGCCCCGTTAATTTCTGGAATATTGCGCTCCACGTGGATGCCATGTGCAATGAGATGGGCATTACTGTCCCGGTCGCCATTCATGCTGATCACTATGGTATCAAGAAAGAGGCGGACGTGGAGACAGCCCGAGTGGAAATCCCCACCATGTTTGACGCGGGTATAACCTCTATTGCCATCGATGCTTCCCATCTTCCCGATGACAGAAATCTTCTGGCAAGCATTGCCTTGAAACCGTATGTACCTTCCTGGGCGGGCCTCGAAACAGAGGTGGGAGAAATAAAGGGAAAGCATGGTCTGTCCACCAGGGAGGAGGCGTTATTCCTCATCCAGGGTCTGAATGCCCATGGCATTTTCCCCGACTGGATAGCCCTCAATAATGGCACGACCCATGGCATCGAGGCGAACGACCAGGGAATCCAGGTCGGTCTTACTGCCGAGATTCACAAGGCTCTGGAGAGGTATGCGATTTCCGGCGCCCAGCACGGAACCTCAGGGAACAGCTCGGACCGGCTCCGGGCGATTGCCGCCAAGACCCACACAACCAAGGCAAATGTTGCCACCGCCCTGCAAATGGTTTCCTGGGGGCTCGAAGTGAATGACTACGGCAATGCCATCCTCGATGAGAAAGGCTCCTTTATCAAGATTTCTGGAGAAGGGATGTGCGATGAATTGTGGTTGGAGATCATTGCCTATGCCGATTCCAAGGGTTACAAGCCTGGAGATTACAAGAATCTGAACCTGCCGTTCGAAAACCGGCTCCTTTCCCAGCCCAGGGAAATACGTGAGCGCATGGTCAGAAGGGTGGAGGATTTTGCCTTCAGGATGATGACCGAGGTTTTCAATGCCCGGGATACCGCCCCTCTGGCCATCGAAGCCATTCTGAAGGCAGGCTCCGGAGACCTCGGGCCGAAAGTGTCCCGGATAGAAGACCCCGCAGAATGGACCGAGGAAAAGATCCTGGCAAGGGCCGCTTGCATAAATTCGGATAAGGGGCCGAGCGGGAATTTTGACGATTAATGTCAATCGGTAAAGCCATTTAGTTTCCATCCGGAAACTCCGGATGAGAAACTGGCGGTTTCCGGATGGACACTATTTAAGGAGAGCTGTCTGCGATGCTATGCGGTGCCCTTGCTATATGAAAAGCTGCGTGAGGTATGCTGTGTCTGATGAGCTTCCGGTTTTCCGCTACTCTATCCTGCTCCCGTGCCAAGAAAGTTTGGACGGGTTTGTTGTTGCGTAATCGTAGGGAGCTGATTCATTGTCTGATCTTCAAGGTGTCAAGAATATACTTATTATCAAACCGGGTGCAATCGGTGACGTGCTTCACCTGACTCCGGTGATACGGGCTTTGAGGGAAAAGTTTCCCGAAGCCCGTATCACGTTTATGCTCGGTTCTCGAGTGACTGCGTCCTTACTTGAGAATAATCTCTTTGTTCACGAGACGATTCTCTTCGATAAGCGGGGAGAGCATCGTTCTTTTTCAGCCCTCATCACTCTCTGGCGCCGCATCAGGCAGGGAAAATACGACCTGGTGGTAAATTTCCAGCGCAGTAATCTCAAAGCGTGGTTTCTTATCTCAGCTGCCTTTCCCTGCCGGGTCCTTGTGTATCACAAAGCAAGGAATCGGGTTGTGCATGCGGTTGTCAACCACCTGGAGACGTTGGCCCCTTTGGGGATTGATCCTGCTGCTGTGAACCAGCGGCTAGATTTTTTTCCATCGCAAGCCGATGAAGCGTTTGTCGATACCTTTATTCGCAGTGCTTCACTCGAGGGAATACGCATCGTGGCATTCAATCCCGGAACCAATCATCTCTTCAAGTGCTGGCCGGTAGAGAGATTTGCCGTGCTGGGAGACCTACTCATTGAACGGTTTGGTGTCGCAGTGGTCCTACTCGGAAGTCATGCGGAAAAGCATCTTGCCGAGACCATCATGGGCGGTATGCATCATCGTGCCCATGATCTGACCGGATGTTCCCTGGGGAAGTCCGGCGCGCTGCTGAAACGGACCGAACTGCTGGTAACCGGCGATACCGGCCCGATGCATATTGCTTCGGCAGTGGGAACCAGGGTTTTGGCACTCTTTGGTCCGATCTCTCCGCAACGTAGCGGACCGTTCGGACCTGGACACCGGGTTATTCTGCATGATGAACTCGACTGTTGTCCCTGCAACAGCTTCGATTGTCGGAGTTCCGTATTCAGGCGCTGCATGGAGGAAATTACCGTTGAGGAGGTTTTTGCGGCGGCAATTGAAATGTGCGGGTCTGTCGCAGAATAGATAGTTTTCATCCGGAAACGGTCTTTTTTCGCCCTGACTGTGTCAATCATCGGGTTTGTTTGTGCGACGTACAGTAGTACGTCTCCGCACAATCCCTTGATTTCCTTGTCAGAACAAAAAAAATCCTCGTTTCCAAATTGAAAACCGCTAGTTTCACATCCGGGGGTTCCGGATGGAAACTAGATAGCTGATCTTTGAGGATAGTGAAACAGTATCGATGGAGGATTTGATGGAAGAATTGCAACTGACGCATGTGCCCGAGCTTTTTGATGAGTGCCTTGCCTTTTGGCATGCCGGTGAGGGTGATTACCGTGGGGCGGTCAAAGGACTTAATCCACTGGCCCTGGAGCTTGCCCGAAGGAACTATGAGCTGTGGCACGAAGAAGATCAGGCCCGTCGGACCGATGTGGACGACGGTGTGATTGCGTCCGTGAAGCGGAGGATAGATGTTCTGAACCAGGCGCGTAACGATATGATCGAGAAGCTGGATGAGCATATCATGGCATGGCTGATGGGAAAGGGCGTCAATGGCCTGGAGGGAGACGTCAACTCCGAAACTCCCGGGAGCATCGTTGATCGGATATCTATTATGTCTCTCAAGGTCTACCATATGCATGAAGATACCCTCCGCAGCGATATTACCGCCGACCATCGAGAG
>JAQUHM010000020.1 GCA_028683595.1 Geobacteraceae bacterium
CCAGGGGCTCACTGCCACGGCAAACCGTTGACGCAATCCTTGCCGGAGTTAACAAGCCACCAGGGAGCAGGGTTCGTACCTTTACCGTCCGTTTTAGCAAAGATTACAGAACCATTCCCCCGATTCCAGGTCTGATCGACCTGATATTTGTCTATGTATCCGCTTTGGGACGGGGGCTGCGGGTGGAAATTTTTTCCGTACCGCCACCCGCTTCCCAAGGGTAAATTCAGCAGCACCCACAATCCCCGTACCATCCCGACAAACTGGGCCTGAATACGGAATCGATAACGTGAATGATACCATTGGAACACTCAATGTCAGTCGCAGTCACGTTTCCGTTATCGACAACCAGCACCCCATGCCTGACTCGGACAGCCAGTGTTTTACCATTCAGCGTGGGAGAACAATCCATAGCCCGGAGGTCTTCTTCGGACAGCTTGCCTTCAACGAGATGATACTGCAGCGTTTCTTTCAATGCTTTGGTGTCGGCCATTATCTCATCGACACTCAGTTTCATGAATCCATCGTTATCCGCAGCAAACAAGGTAAAAGGCCCAGCACCTTGCAAGGTCTCCACCATACCCGCTTTTTTCAAGGCATCAACAAGGGTTCGGAACGAATCATCCGCCTGAAGGGTTTCAAAGATATCTTTCATTGTTTCCTCCTCTGCCGGAATACTGTACTTGCACCATATTCGGTCATTCATTATGCCATTTCTTGACTATAATTATAGCCTAACAGGCGGAAATTATCAATTATACCCACAGTACTTCAGTTATGTTTTCCAGCAAAAGCTCCCATCAACAGTCTTCACGCGCTGAGTTCGAAAAACTACCAGCCAGGCAGACTTCTACCTTGAAAACATGTAACCTTTTTCCAATTGTATGCTATGAGTTTGCCCTGATATTGTGGTGAAAAGAGGAGAAAAGAAAAGAGGGAATAGGAAGAAAAATTATTTAATGCAGATCCTGCGCACCTCATGAATATCTGTCAAGTGCTGGAAAACCTTCAGGATACCATCCTGCTTCAAGGTGGTCATGCCTTCAAGAATGGCCCTTTGTCTGATGTCTTCCGCCTCGGGCCGTTTCTTGATAAGTTTTTTAATTTCATCGGTACATTCCAGAAGTTCATGAATGCCGAGGCGTCCGTGATAACCCGTGTTACCACATTCATCACAGCCAACCGGCTCAGCCAAGGTCAGTTCATCCGGCACAAGACCATTGGCACGGAACTGTTCAACCCCGTACTCGGCGATTATCTCGTCCAGTTCGGCTGCCTCCGGACGGTACACTCGCCTGCATTTCTTGCAAAGCCTCCGTGCCAGCCTCTGGGCCAGAACGCACAGCAGTGAATCCGAGAAAGCAAAGGGGTCTATGCCCATGTCCAGCAGGCGGGTTAACGTCTCAGGAGCGGTATTGGTGTGGAGGGTAGAAAATACCAGGTGACCGGTCAGAGACGCTTCGATGGCTATAGACGCGGTTTCCTCATCACGCATCTCGCCAACCATGATGACATCGGGGTCCAGACGCAGAAATGAGCGGAGTGCCGCAGCAAAAGTAAGGCCGATTCTGGGGTTTACCTGCACCTGACGCAATCCTTTTTGGGTAATCTCCACCGGATCTTCTGCTGTCCAGATCTTCGTTTCCGGCTTGTTTATCCTGGCAATCGCCGAGTGAAGGGTTGTTGTCTTACCCGCTCCGGTCGGCCCCACAACGAGAATGAGACCGTACGGTTTTGTGATCGCTTTCTCAAAGACCTGCATATTCCGTTCGGTGAGACCCAGGCTTTCATACGCAATGGGGTCACCAGTGTGAAGAATCCTGATAACTATATCTTCAAGCTGCCCGACCGTGGGCATGGTGGCAATTCTCAATTCAACGTCTATTGGTCCGAACTTCTTGAAGTTGATCTTGCCGTCTTGGGGTTTTCTCCTCTCGGCGATATCCAGATCCGACATAATTTTGATGCGTGAGGGAATGGCATATTTATACTTGTAGGGAATTCGCTGATAAATCTTGCAGCGACCGTCTATTCTCATCCTGACAATAATATCGTTCTTGCCGGGATAGGGCTCGATATGGATATCAGAGGCCCGCTTCTGATACGCATCATAGATAATTTTATTGACGAGCTTTACAATTACGCTATCCCGTTCCGTTACTTTCTTGACCTCGTCTTCAATATCAGGTTCATCGTAAAAGTCGGTCTTGGTAAGGATTTCAGAAATGCTGTCGGGGATATCGAGATTCATTTCCTCTTCACTGGAAAGGGAAGAGGAAGCTTGCTGAAACTTGTATAGTCGCTGTTGTACCGACAGGATTTCAGACTCGATGGCAATAACGGGGATTATCTTCAATCGTGTTGCAGTTTCAAGCTCTTTCAATTCAGTGAGCTTGATGGGGTGGGCCATGGCAAGGGTAAGGGTACTGCCGATCTTGGAGATCGGCACGATCTGCTGTTTTTGGGCATAACTGGCGTTAATGAAACGTGCAAAATCAGGATCAGCCTGCATAGTGCCGAGCGAAACAAACGGCAGATCGTATTGGGCAGAAATTGTCCTTGCCATCTGCTCTTCTGTCAAAAACCCGAGTTTGACGAGCGATTTCCCCAATGAGATATTGTCCTTCTTGCTCGAGACACGGGCCTGTTCAAGTTTTTCCTCGGTTACCATACCTTCAGCAAGCAGGATATCCACCAGCTTTTTTCGTTTACCCGTCTGCTCAAGGATATAGTTGAGATCAGACTCCTTGAGAAAACCGAGTCTGCACAGAAGCCTTCCAATGGTTTCTCCGGGAAATGACTTCTGAAGTTCGAGAGCTTCAGAAAGTTGCGGTTCGGTTATCAGGTTGCTCTCGAGAAGGATTTCACCGAGTTTTTTTATTGACATACAAAGTATCCTGTTTTGTTATAGCTCTCAGGGCTCATTTGACGATAACATCGAAGCCCTTGTATTGCGCGAGGGCTCTCACAAGTGGATCGATGGGAACGTTTGTCAAAAACCTGCGCATACCGTTCCGGCCACTTCCCACCACAACGAACCCGGAAAGCTGCACGTTGAAAGGAGTCCCGTCAGGCACCCAGAGTGGCTGCATCCCGTATACCGCTGGCAACCCAAGGGATGAAAGCACCTTTTCAGAAATCTCCCTGAAATCATCTTCCGGATTGAGCATTACAACCCGATACCCTTTGAGCTCAAGAAGCCGCAACAAAGTGTACTGTACAGGGTTTTCTTCCGAAAAAGAAACAACGATTTTCCCGTTGTTACTCTCACTGTAACGATCAGCCCTCACAGACAGCGTTACGCCGCTCAACGCCCCGTCATCAAGCACCAGATTCTTGTTTTTCTCGCAGGGAGTGGAAAGTGCCGAGAACAGATCGTCCACTATGGAATCCTGGCTGCTCCCCTCAATACGGTACAACATCTTGCGGCCATCCGGCGCCTCTGAAATAGGCGGAGCTGAGCCAATCACATGGAAACCTTCTTTTTCAAGGAAGGAAATCAGCGACGTGGGCATGCCCCTACTGTTTCCGGCCACATTTACCAGGACGACATCATTATTCATCAGACTTTCCGGGGTCTTCTCAATCTTGAAATCAGAAGACACTGCCAGCTTAGGATCAGAGCCGAAATCTACGGAAAAGTTCTCTTCAACAGAGTAGAATTTTGCTGCCTTGAGCAACGAAGAGAAAAATCTTTTCCGGTCATCAGGGTTCTCCGACACTATCCTGATCCCGGGATCTTTCTCCCGCAGAATAGTTTTTATCAGTGGTGATAAAGTCATTCCCGCATCAATAATAATTCTGCCACCATCAGCAGCCGGAAAAACAGGATATCTATCTGGATCAAGAGAAAGGGAATAATTACTCCCCTGAACAACCAGGGGACCGTTTTGATGCCGACCGGGTAGAAGTATACGGTCCCAAACTTTCCTCGTCCACTTGATTCCACCATCGCTTCCGGCCGCCATGTGGAAAGAGTGTACAACCATCCCAGAGGAAGCAGTCTTGAACAGCAACTTCCTTTTTACTCTGGAAGGTTCCTTTGCCCCTGCTATGGTTAGAGAATTACGCAGTGTTTTGCCATGGGACCCGTGCTTTACCTTGAGTCTTTTGCTGCCAGCACCGGTTTGCTGTTTTTTGTTGGGAACACCGGCAGCTGGCGCTTTAGATACCGGTGGACCTGACTGTGAGGTTTTCTGATTTTTGCTGTGAAGAACTTTTGTATCCAGTTCGAAAAGGGGATCCAGGGCAAAGGATTCGCTACCAGCCAGTGCTATTACTATAATAACTACACAAAACGTAAGAAACAGTCTCAAGGTGTACCGCTTCACGCAACCTCCCTCATGAAAGCACCAGCAGTAAAATTAGCCTCGTGACAAAGTATTCGAAGAATAAAATCAGAAGGCATCACATTGCTCAAATAAAAACTACTCAGGAAAACTCCAATACAAAAGCTTTTATTTGAGTGCCACCATGTTCGTGGTAGGTGACGAGCTCAGCCACCCCGGGAAACACAATACTTTTCACCAGAAAACCGTTTTTCAAAGTTTCTGCACCTTTCGGCAAAGGTCCATTAATTCCGAGCTGTTCCAGGATCTGGCCGAGAAAGGACTCTGAAATTCCCGTGCGACCACGTGAAATTCCCTGAAGAGCTTTTATCGTGTCCTTTTCCCTGAATATCCTGAAATCCACCTCAGGTGAAACATAGCGTTCCCATCCGGGATGCTGCGATGTATACGGCACATCACGCCATTCGCTGTGCACAAAAGAAGGGAGTCCTTTGATTCCTTCCTTGATTTTTGTCTGTGGAGATGCTAGGCGGTCCACCTTCGCAGCAGGTAGAGGCATTTCCGGCGACTTACCGTCACCAGAGCGTAACAGCCAAAAGTAGAGACCGCTCCCCACCACTGCCAGCAGGAAGAAGGCTATCAAAAGCCTTCCAGCAAATCGTCGCTTCGACAAGGAAACAACACTCTCCAGTGAGGGATCATCATAAAGGTTCTGATAGGCAGGAAATTCCTCTTCCGCGACAATATCACTGTCAAGGCCCGAAACTTCAGTTTCAGACCCGCCAGTTTTCTGCGGAACAGCTCTCTCTTCAGCCTTATCAATGATATCAAAATCAGAAACACCAACTCGCCCTTGTTGGGATTCACCTTCAGCAGAAATCCCGACTGCTGAACAGCGGGCATCTTGAGCTGTATCGGCAGGACTGGGGGCAGTTTTTCCCATCTCTTTATAAATTTCCAGCCAATCCTCAGGAAAGCTTCGAGAAATAAGTTCTGCAAAGTCCTGCTGCAACTGCTGCGGAGAGTCACTGATACTGATCCAGTCATCACACCAGCTTGTCCCTTTCTTGACGTTACTATCAAAGTCGCCCATGAAGACAATCCGTGGCGATGCAGACCCAAGAAGAGATTTTATATGCCTGGACACCGTTTCACCGGAAACAGTTCCAATAGCACTCTGAATGAAGACTACGGACGGTCTGTTTTCGAAAACTTCCTTCAATCCGTTGTCAAAATCGGACGCACTCCGTATTTTACTCTTGAAAAAAGGCTGAAAGTACTCAATGAGACTAGCGACCCTTTTATCACTTGAAATAACAAAAATATTAAGCATACAGGCACCTCATATTTTTGCATAATCACACGTAACTATCTTCAATGTCAATGTTTTTTAATTATTTGCCTTGGCGCATTTTCCCTTTTTTTTCACATGTTCCAATCTATTTTATCGGGCGATACGCCCAGGAAAATATCTCCAGGAGATCGACTTCTACAATGATCTGCGTCGAGGCGCAACGAATGCTCATCATATAACCCATCAGAGAACACAGAATTCAGGATAAAAGTTATTGCCCGAATTACTATACAAAAATGGACGTATGAGTGTAACCTATATATGTTTGGTATTTCAATGTGAATGGAGAGCATTTCAGCAAGGAGAGGCAAAAAGATTCTAGTTTCCCGAAAGTCGGAGGAAGCAATCGCCCCGGTACAGACTTGCATCGGGGAGCAAAGAGGAATGTGGGTACTGCTTTAGAAAACCGTTAAATCCTTCAAGGGCCTCACGGTATTTCCCTTGGGCAAAAAAGGCTGCCGCCTGATCAAAAAGATACCGCTCGGCTGAGGAAACTTGATTTCTACCACTTATTTTCGAACTGTTCCCTTGCTTGGAACGAGTGGAGGTCCGAACACCGGGCTTGTCAGACAGATCTGAATTCGGGCGCAGCGGCTTTTGCAATACGTGGGGTTCAGAGAGAGGGACAAACAATTCTTGTCCGGCATAAATCAGATTCGGGTTACGGATATCATTAAACAGAAGTATCTGCGGGAAATAGCTACTTTTCCCGGAGAATTGCCGGGAAAGAGCCGACAGGGTATCTCCGCGCTTGATGATAATTTTCTTTACCAACACACCTTCTCCTGGGAGCGGAGGCACCTCACTCTCCGCAGGATTTGGCTGATAAAGTAGGTACTTACCTGCCATTGCAGGAGAACACGTCATAAAGAGTAGCAGGCACAGCAGAAAGGGTTCAGGGAACAGGAACAGCAAGAGGGTAACGATTCCGGTTTGCTTCAGAGCATCAGTTTCTGGATTGATTTTCCTGACTATCATGCTCTCCCTCATCCGACTAAACATACAGCGGGTTTCAGGTGTTTTTGCCCAAGAATTGCGTATGAGTTCAACTGATTCTGCCAGCAAATCAGTACGAATTACCTTGCTGATCCTTGTACCGTAAGCGATTCTCAATCTGAAGACTTGTACCTGCAGCAACCCCCGGCCTCACTCTGTAAGCCAGTACTATGCTCCGCTTCTCTCCCGGGCCCAAATCGGGGAATCGCCAGATTTGCTCTCCCTTCCGCCCATCAATAACACCAGGTTCCGAAGCAACTACTTCAATTCGCTCCGGCAATTGACACATGACTTCGACATTTTTTGCCATGCCTGAGCCATTATTGACGGCGCTGAGAACAAGATGGGCAATTTCGCCCGGCTTGAGGCGTCCATTCTTTGCCTCCATCTCCAAGGTCACCACAGGACGAGAATAGACGAGGTGTACTGACGCTGTTGCAGATTTATTCCGATCGCTCTCCGGTTCAAAGGTTATGCTGAAAGATGTTTCAGAGGTATCGGCAGCTCCGGCAGGGGCAAAAAGCTCAATTTTGAGTAACGCCTCTTCCCGAGGTGACAGAGAACTGATAGAACCGGTCACAAGCTCATCCATCTGCTTGGCTCCGCCTCCTCCAGTTCTATACAGTGCATACCGAATCGAAGAAGGTATGGAAGTCTTTATTGTGTAGCTTTCCCGGGAATTTCCCGT
Source organism: Geobacteraceae bacterium (assembly GCA_028683595.1). Classification (GTDB taxonomy): domain Bacteria; phylum Desulfobacterota; class Desulfuromonadia; order Geobacterales; family Geobacteraceae; genus RPRC01. The sequence continues at coordinate 7,328 of JAQUHM010000020.1, forward strand.
GTTGATCACACTGACAGGAATGACTACCTTTTCTCCCGGCAAGACGGTACGCCTCTCGTTCTGGATCCTGACCGCCACACCACTTACCTTTCCTACCACGGCAGCAGCAGAGAGAAACGCTTCAGACAGCTGCAGCGCATTATTATGTAATTCTGCCCGACAAAACAGTTCCTGACCGGCAAGTGCTTCATCCTTCAAGCGGAATGTGATGCTAAATTCTTTCCTCCCCCCGGAACCGACTTCCATTTCATCCACAGCAAGGCGGGAAGCTCCGTCACGCCGGAATCCCGCGGGAAGCGGCTCGAGCGGCTCATATTGGGCAGGATAACCGAGTGAGAAAGAAATCTTCTTAGCGGCGGCACTACCGACGTTCAGGAGCGCCATTCGATAGGTAACTGTCTCACCCGGCAGGACAATCTCCTTATCGGGTCTTACAACCATCCTGAGCAGCGGTGCCGAAAAAACCAGTGACAGTTCCTTCGACAGTGAAATATCAGGGTCAAATTTTGAGACCACTCGAATCGGATACGTGCTTCTTTGCCCGTCAATAATTGCAGCAGGCACCATCAGGAGAACAATACCGGCAAAACTTTCACCAGGAACCAGTTGAGGAGTTACGGCAAGCGATAACTCGGGATTAGCCGCTGCGGCAATCCTGGCCTTATATTCGGCGGGGAACCCCTCCGACAGCACGAAACTGTCTGATCCGTTACCGCGGTTTACTACTTGGAAGGGAACTGAAATCTTCACGCCCGCTTCGCAGCTTTTCGCAAGGGGACGCACGGAAAAGTCGGCAGCAGCGAATTGTCCAACTTCAAGAGTTACAATATTGGCTGTCTTTCCCCCACGACTGGCTTCTGCAACGCCTACTAGCGTTCTGTCGTGTGAGGCTCCCGTCTTTTGCAGATTTTTTAGACGTTCCGCAGCAATTGAAGCAGCCTTCGTTCCGGGATAATTCTCCTGAACCGACTCATATTGCCTGATCGCCCTCTCCTTCATGGTCAGAGATGACACACCCTGCTTGGACTCCATGGTTTTCTGGGTGGTAGCTTCAACAGACACCTGGGGTGTTCCAGCAACCACCTGATCGGTCCGAGCCTGAACGACAGACTCTCTTGCCGCAGGTGCAGCTGCCACGATGGTCTTTTCATTCTTCGCTACGGCGACCGTTTTTGCATCGGTAGATACGCAAAAGGCCTCACCCTTCTCATCATAACTTCGAGCAAGTGCTATCAACTCAGGTTCGGCTGCGTTCCGTAAAGGGGTCTCCGGATTTTCTTTGAGAAACTGCGCCATATAACGTGCAGCCTCTCGTTTTTCCCCGAGCCGGTAATGGGCTCTTGCCAGCCAGAAAAGCGCCATATCGCGCAAAGGAGTGGAAGGATATTCCTTGAGGAACTGTGACATCTTGTCAGCAGCACCTTGATAGTCCTGGTTCTGGAAAGCAGTGAACCCTCCAATGAAAACCGAATACTCATCAAGTTCGGCTGCATGGATGGAAACTGAAAAACACACCAGCACAACGAGCGCCAGGAGTAACCGTACCCAGTGAGTATGCACGTGATGAATAAGCACCATTCCACCCTTTCCAAAAACCATTTTACGTATTTATTCTGCTGATACATAGCACCTTCATCATAGTATTGTCAACGACGAAAGACCTTCTCAGCCCTCTGTTACAAGCCTCTTTCAATCAAAATACTTACGTTCAGGCTGACCACTGTATCAGTCTCTCAACAAGAGACGATATCATGATAGTTTCACATATCCCTGCTGGCACCGACAAACTTCTCACCAGTAGATGCCGGTAACAGAGTATTACGAGTAAAGTATGCCGTTACCTAATTGCCATCCGTAAACAGTCCTTTTTTGTCCTGACTTTGTCAATCAGCGGTCTTGTTTGTGCGATGTACCGTAGTACGTCTCCGCACAATCCTTTGATTTCCTTGTCAAGACAAAAATCCTCGTTTCCAAATCGGAAACCGTCAGTTTCATATCCGGAGGTTCCTCACTGAAACTACCTAGATTGCCACGGAATACGAATAATGTGCCTGGTAATGGGATGAGAGTTCGTCATTAAGTGGGGAGAGTCTTGCCGGAAGCGAGTACTTGCAGCATTTCCTGATGGATAAGTCCGTTGCTTGCAAGAATTCGGTGATCTGCAATGGAGTATGGCTCGTTGGCATAATTTGTCACAGTCCCACCAGCCTCCACAACCAGAAGCTTGCCGGCCGCGACATCCCACGGATTGAGTTTGCACTCCCAGAAACCGTCCAGTCTTCCGGCAGCAACATAGGCAAGATCGAGGGCTGCGGCGCCTGCTCTCCTTACGGCCCGTGCAGCAAGCTGAAAGTGTATAAAATTAGTAAAATTGTTTTCGTTGGATTGAGCCCTGTCATAGGGAAATCCGGTTGCCAGCATACAGCTTTTCAGTGGTTGTCGTCTTGAAACAGAGATTTTCCTGCCATTCAGCCAGGCACCACGGCCACGCACACAGGTAAAAAGTTCATTCATCATCGGGTGATACACGACCCCCAGGTGGATCTCACCTGAAACCTCAAGTGCTATGGAAACGGCAAACCAGGGGAAACCATGGGCATAATTTGTTGTGCCATCCAAAGGATCAACGATCCATCGCAAGGAATTACCAGTATCCAAAGCGCCACTTTCTTCGGCAAGCACATTGCAGTCGGGGCATGCAGCACGGAGTTGACAAAGGATGACATCCTCCGAGAGCCTGTCAACTTCGGTAACGAGATTTTTTTCACCCTTGAAGTCTATGGCATATTCACCCCAAAGTTTCTCTCGCTGGATCTGCCCGGCCGCTCGTGCCGCCTGTACTGCAGTATCTAGATAGTCGATCTCCATGCCGTACCTCTACAACATCCGAAGATTGCTGAACTCTGCCCACTCAAGAAAATATTCCGGCTTCAAAACGTACTCGTAGAGGTTTTCGACGATCATGTAGTGTTCCCTCTCCTGGCTGAGAATCGTGGTTAACTTCTGTTTCAGGCCAGAGTCCTTTACCGTTTCCAGGATACCTTCGTAGAACTTGACACTTTCCGCTTCCACGGACATGGCATGGCGGTAGCTGTCCAGGCTTTTCTTCAGGTTCGAAGCCGGAACCGTATCGCCGAAAAACTCGCCAAGCACTTCCCTCGCCATCTTCAGGGCGGGAGAGTCCGCTGGCACTTCATAATCAATTTCATTTTTAATGGCCTGTACAGCATCAAAGTGCCTTTGTTCATCAGCAGCCAGAAGCATAAAAATGTTTTTCACCCCGGCATGCGATGTTTCCTTCGCAAGTTTTTCATAGTAGATTTTGACTTCTTGTTCCTTTTCCATTGCAATGTCAAATACGTTCATGAATATCCTCCATAAAGATGAATGTGTCGAAATTATTTGTATCGATAATTTGCACCGGTTTTTGCCATGGATTAAGACATAAAACACCTTTTCCTTACGATTATAGCAGAATAAGGAGGCGGCTCTTCAATCCGAACTAATTCCCGGCAAAAAGGCCTGGTCTTTTACAGACAACTTTTACAGACAAAAGTTCCGAAAGCAGGATTTTATCTATAGTATCAAAAGAATAGGGCCTTTCAAGAGGGAAGCTATAGGTTACAGCATGGTAAGGAAAGTCGCCAGCACAACTATTTGAAACCGACGAATCAAGCCAGGCATTGTTATCCCGGCGGCAGGAGTGGGGATTCTATACTGAGTGACTCAAAAATCAACAAGCAGGCCAAGACAAGAGAAGCTTCTGCGGCATCAAAGCGCTGGAAACAAGAGTGTAAAACAGGAACCCTCCCCTTCCGAACTTTCAACCTGAATGCTACCATGGAGGCGATCCACATTGGTACTGGTAACATACAGACCGAGGCCCGTCCCGACACCCGGCTCCTTGGTAGTATAAAATGGAGTGAATATTTTCTCAAGGGCATCGTGAGGGATACCGGAACCGTTATCCCGGATGCGAACTCGTACTTTCATGTCTTCAGTAAGGGAAGAGTCAATCATCAGGCAGCCACTGGTGTCCATTGCCTGGAGCGCGTTCACAATGAGATTAAGAAAAATCTGCTTCAGTAGATTCGAGTTGGCTTTTACAAGGGGAAGATGGGGATCAAGTTCCTCACAAACGGTGATCGAATGTTTCTGAATCTCGTATTTGAGAAAAACCAGGACTTCGCGCAAGATGAGGTTTATGTCCGACTCGCCTTCGGCTCCGTCTTCCTCACGAGAGAAGGAAAGTATCCCGCGAGTAAGCTGAGACAGGCGCTGAACTTCCTGATGGATCCGCTCAACCATCTCGGTTACGGCTTCAGGAAGGTCCGGCTCGCACAGAACCATCTGTGAGGCAGCAGCTATTACCGAAAGGGGGGTATTGATTTCATGAATTATCCCTGCGGAAAGACGACCGAGTTCTGCCATTTTCTCATTACGTGCCAAGCGCCTAAGCAGCTCGTCTTCATCATGGCCATCCCGCGGCATATGTTCGGCAAATGGTTTGTCCATGGCAATTCCAGTGGAAAAGGAGAGCGTTGGTGGCATGGTCTGCACATGGAAAGCCGCCCACAAGGACGGCTTTCCATGTTGCTTTAGTCATATGTCCCGATTACGGCACAGTGGGGATAGACCTTACTACAGGTTGTAACCGGACTCGGAATGTTGAGTCTGGTCAAGACCAATGACTTCATCTTCCTTTTCAACTCTGAGACCAATTGTCTTATCAATAACGAAAGCAATAACGCAGGTCACCACAAACGCATAGGCTGCGGAAGCGGACACGGCAATAACCTGGGAAACAAACTGCGCTGTGTTGCCCGAAATGAGCCCGGTTGCGCCAACAGTTGCAAAAACGCCGGTTGCAAGGGCACCAAAAGCTCCGCCGACACCGTGGATACCAAAGGCATCAAGGGAGTCATCATACTTGAGCTTGGATTTCATCAAGACTGCCAGATAACAGATAACGCCTGCACCGATGCCGATTACCAGGGCCCAACCGGGGGATACAAATCCGGCAGCCGGAGTGATGGCAACCAGGCCGGCAACAACACCGGAAGCAAAACCGAGAGCACTTGGTTTGCCTGCGTGAATCCACTCTGCAAACATCCAGGAAAGACCAGCCGCCGCAGGTGCAACAGTTGTGGTAGTGAAAGCCAGCGCAGCGGTTCCATTAGCTGCCAGTGCACTACCGGCATTGAATCCGTACCAACCGAACCAGAGGAGACCGGCACCAAGAAGTGTCAGAGGAAGTGAATGGGGGGCCATACGCTCGGTGGGGTAACCATGCCGCTTGCCAAGGAACATGATCAGCGCCAAGGCGGAGATACCGGAAGAGAGATGGACAACCGTACCACCGGCGAAATCAAGTGCTGCGGGGTTAAGCTGGGAAAGCCAGCCACCACCCCAGACCCAGTGAGCGATCGGATCATACACGAGAGTCGTCCAGACCACAGCAAAAACACAGTACGCAGAGAACTTGATTCTTTCCGCAACGGCACCGGAAATCAGCGCTATGGTAATAATGGCAAACATAGCCTGAAACATTGCGAAAATATACTCGGGAATGGTGCCGGAAAGACTGTCAATGGTAATGCCACTGAACATCACTTTGTTCATGCCACCGAAGAATCCGCCTGCCTGATCATCTCCAAAACCGATAGAATAGCCGACTACCAGCCACTGAACGGCAACCAGTCCCATAACTACAAAGGAATGCATCATGGTAGACAGAACGTTCTTTGACCGCACCATGCCTCCGTAAAACAAGGCAAGACCAGGCAGCATCAGTAGGACAAGAGCCGACGAGATAAGCAACCAGGCAGTGTCGCCGGTGTTCAGCGTCGGGGCTGCAGGAGCAGCCGCTTCTTCAGCAAGTGCGAGAAGAGGAGTCATAAGAGCCAGGGAGCCGGCCATGACTACGGTTTTTAAAGCTTTTACCTTCATAATTACCTCCATTAGATTTCTCACAAGTATCTGTTTCCGGAATATATTTCGACAATTCGAATGATGTTTCTTATCTTAGAAATTGAAAGCTGCCTTGATACCGTAGAGACTTTCGTCAGAGATGCCACCAAGGTCGCGAGCCTGTTCACTGATTGCGTTAGAATAGGTATACGAAGCTGAAATGCTGAAGTTGTCATTGATAGAGTAATCCAAACCGGTGCTCAGTTCATAGTTATTCCAGTTGCTGTATGCTTCACTGACAGAGTAGTTTCGTTGATTGTAGCTGATCAGGGCGCCAAGATTCAGCCCGAGACCCTTCATAAGTTCAAATGTGTGGCCCACTGACAAGGAATAGAAGAGGCCGGTTTCCTTCGACTGGTCCCAATCATAGAAAACTGAAAGTGTCGGTGAAAGGAGGGTGTTTACGGTTGTTTTAAGATAAATTTCATTGGTATCTTCGAAATTTTCTAAAGAATAGAACGTATTGCCAACGTTAAAAGTCAGCAGTTCAATGGGCGAATATTCGTAATTCAGGGTTATATCTGTCTCGCTGATGTCTCCAGATTCAAATGCACTGCCGAGGATATTTCCATCATGGGTAAGAAGATTACTCCAATAACTCAAGGTAAGGCCTTTGTAGCTGAGATCAGCTCCGAATTGAGAAACCCACTTGTTATCACTCAGATCAACGCCCCTGAAGATATATTTATTGTACATACCGGCATAGACATCTCCGGATACAACAATTTCCGCCTTTGCGGTAGAAATCATGGTAACCATACACAGGGCACACGCAACAAAGAAAATTCCGAATTTTTTCATTATAGTCTCCTTTTAGTCATCAAATAACAAATTAAAGAGCTTCTCCGCCCTTTTCTCCTGTCCTGATACGAACAGCCTCTTCCAACGACATGACAAAGATCTTTCCGTCACCAATTCGACCGGTTTTAGCCGCATTTTCGATTGTTTCAATTACTTTGGGCACCATGTCATCAGAGACTGCAATTTCGAGCTTTACCTTCGGTATAAAATCGACAACGTACTCGGCACCTCTATACAGCTCCGTGTGACCTTTCTGTCTGCCAAACCCTTTGACCTCGCTCACGGTTATGCCCATGATACCGAGTTCATTCAGAGCATCCTTTACTTCGTCCAGCTTGAATGGTTTAATAATTGCTTCTACCAGTTTCATTTCGTACCCCCGTTTTCTGGAATTTCTGCTTCGTGATAGTAACCGAACAATCAAACTATTTCCTGCCCAGCAATCTAACGAAATTCGCAGCCCTGAAACCACCAGCGATCCCCCTCATCCACTACGGGAAATCAACCCAACCACTACCCCCGCTACTCCCCCTTTCTTATAAAGTTGGGATTAACACCTTCTACAAGGCTTCTGTGTTTGGCTCTTACTGGTCAAGGCAGACGTTTAATGGTTCCCTTGTTATCGTACAATCTTTACCAAGTGTTTGCATTGGATGTGCCAGCAAGAACAATATTTTTTTCCACTTTAATTTCAGCAAGTTACGGGTTTGACAAAAAACACATCCCTGTTTAACATAGCCCTCTCCCTCGACACTGCCCACAAATTAAGCAGCAACAGCTACATTCTCAGACAGGAACAAGAGTAACAGCAGAAATGCCTTCGACAATGACTCGCATTTTTCAAGACACATCAGAGCAGACAATGCGATCCAGAGGGGTAACCAATGGCGAGTTGCTGACTCGATACAGCCGTCGCAATTCGCGATCCTTCAGAGGGCGTCTAATCTCCTGAGATTTCTCACGAACCCGCTCCATCAGGCGGGCAGCCTCTTCCCGCGAAAGGATAATGCCAAACTCCTTGAAGCGCGCCAGGAGACTGCTGGTACCGGAATGCTTCCCGAGGACAAGATATCTGCTCAGGCCAACCTCGGCTGGATCAAACCCCTCGTAATTACCGGGATTCTTAAGTACTCCATCAGCATGGACTCCGGACTCGTGGGAAAACACCTTTTTCCCGACAACCGGCTTCCAATCCGGGACAGGGCGACCGGATGCCGTGCCGACAAAACGGGAGATCTCGTGAAAACGGTGAGTCTCTATGCCGGGATCGATTCCACAGGCAAGTTTCAGACCCATGACCACCTCTTCCAGAGCGGCATTTCCCGCCCTCTCGCCAAGGCCGTTCACCGTGGTATTCACAAAACGGGCACCTGCCCTGATTCCGGCAATGGCGTTGGCTGTAGCCATGCCCAGATCATTGTGAGTATGAACCTCGATAGGAAGTCCCGGAACTGCTTCTCTCAAGGCCCGGATTTTCTCGAACATGATAAATGGATCAAGGATGCCCAAGGTATCGCAGAAGCGGAACCGGTCGCCGCCCAACTCATGGGCAATACCCATCAGTTCAACCAGAAAAGCGGTATCCGCCCTGCTGGCATCCTCTCCGCCAACCGACACATATAAACCGTGTTCTTTTGCAAAGGAAACAGCGGTCCGCAATTGCTCAACCACCCAGGCCCGATTTTTTCGCAGCTTGTTGGCAATCATCATATCGGATACGGAAAGGGAAATATCAACCGCAGAGACCCCACAGGCTATGCTTGCGCGGATATCACCTATCAGGGCTCGATTCCAGGTAATGAGGCGAGCATTCAGACCCAGATCTACCACGGCCCGGATAGAATCCTGCTCCTCTTTACCCATTGCGGGAATTCCACACTCCAATTCATGGATGCCAATATCGTCGAGCATCCGGGCAATGGCCAATTTTTCCCGAAGACCGAAAACTACCCCTGCTGTTTGCTCCCCATCACGTAGCGTCGTATCATCGATAATGACGGTGCTGTCAGGTAATGTAGTCATGATTGACCTCCCAGAAAATAGTAAAGACCACAGAGAATTCATCTCTGAGGCCCCATTGCCTCATCCATGATTGTGTTGACAAGGGAAAGCAAAGCACAAGCCATGCCATCAGACATACCATCATGATTACAGCATGTTACAAAATTAGTTTATTCGTTTACCACAGAGCACAGGTACTTCTGCATAGAAAGCAGGCAGCGGCCTGCCTATTTCATGAGAGGGCAATTCGTTAAAGGTAGAGGTAGGGAGCAGGAAACTGCACTGCATAAAGAAGGGGAAACATACATGGACCGTAAAGGAGAATCCCTTTCAGACTCTTTTCAGAAAGAGGCACAAGTGGGATTTGGGAGAATTGCCCTATGTTGACTGTAAAGGTTTCGGATAATGCTGATGTTTCCGGTGCTCAGAATCCGCCCCTGAACAGGATGGTAATATATTGGGATATGGCAGTAAGAGAATTAGTGAACACCAGTACACCGACAACAATTAGAAAAAGACCGGTTCCTAACTCAAAAATCCTGATCATCTTCTTGAACCGGTTGAACAGAACGAGAAACTTATGCAGCGCCAGCGAAGAAATGAAGAATGGAGTACCAAGGCCTAGTGAGTAGCTGAACAGCAGGACCATACCTTGATAGACTTTTTCCTCAGTGGCAGCAATCATAAGGATTGAAGCAAGGATAGGTCCTATACAAGGAGTCCAGCCTGCGGCAAAAGCAATGCCAACCAGAAAACTACCCGCGTATCCCGCGGGTTTTTTGTTGAGCCGTATCCTCCTGTCTCCAAGGAGAACGCTCAAGTTGACCAACCCTGTCACATGAATACCAAAGACAATAATCAACAATCCGCCAATTTTCCGGATAAGATCCATATTCCCCTGGAGGAAACTGCCGACATAGGTGGCGGAAGCGCCAAGCGCCATGAAGACAAAGGTAAACCCCGCAATGAACAAAAGAGAATGAATAACGGTCTTCTTCCGAACCGTCCTGGATGTGTGTTCTTCCTTCAGATCGGCAAAAGAGATCCCGGTAATATAGGTAATATACGACGGTATGAGCGGAAGCACACAGGGAGAGAGAAAGGAAAGGAGACCGGCGACAAAAGCTCCGACAATGCTTATATGAGTGGATTCCATGCAACAGACTCCTTGGCAGACTGTTATCGATTCTGCAATTCCGAAAGATATGTAATGACCGAGGGATCATCCCAGGGAAAGGGGCCGATTACTTTCTTTTTTATGACACCTTGGCGATCCAGGATAAAAGTCTCAGGGACACCGGTAATCCCGTACATCTTCCCAACCGTGCCACCTGGATCGAGTACTGTTGGAAGACGGTAACCGGTCATCCGGAAAAAGGACTCCACGGTATTGCTCCCTCCATTATCGATGGAAACGGTCACCATCCGGACACCTTTTCCGGTCAGAGCCGCATTCAATCGAGAGAGTGAGGGAACCTCTTCCCGGCAAGGCGGGCACCAGGTCGCCCAGAAATTCAACAGCACGACTGTGCCGCGCAAATCGGAAAGTTGGACCGTTTCCCCTGACAAGTCTTTCAAGGAAAAATCAGGCGCGATGCTCCCCTCTCGAGGAATGGGGGCTTCCTTTGTACAGGAGCAAATCATGGCAAACAGCGAAGAAAAAAGGAGAAGAACCAGAAAACTGCGGAATATTTTTCGCATGGCAGATTTTCTCCAACCCCGGAAGGAACAACTGCGCGGGGAAAGAAGCGGCGAAACATACAAGGGAAACGACTCGATCAGCATGACCGGAAACCTGGGTTGCCATCATGGCAAGGTTGTCCGCCCGGGACAGGCTCATTAGTGGCAACGGGTAACCACATAATCGGCAAGCGCACACAACGCCTGCTTGCCAGGAGAATCGGGGAAAAGCATCAGTCTCTCCTTGCCGCGCCTCACGAAATCAAGGGACTTTTGCATGGAATATTCTATGCCGCCATAGTTTCTGACCAACGAAACGACCTTCCGAAAATCTTCATCCTCCAGTGATTCACTCAAAATCACGTCGGAAATTTCCTTTTTTTCGGAAGGGGTACAGTATCGCAAGGTGTGGATCAGCGGCAGGGTTATCTTACCTTCTTCAAGATCGTGACCGATACTTTTACCGAATTGTTCTTCATTGGAAATATAGTCGAGGGTATCGTCAATGAGTTGGAACGCTATCCCGAGGTCCATGCCGAAATCGCGCAGAGCTTCCTCCTGCTCAGAGGACGCTTTACCGAGAATTGCACCGGCCTGGCATGCAGTGGAAAGAAGCACCGCCGTCTTGCATTTGACCACCTCGATATACCGCTCTTCTGATAGGTCCAGGTCACTCATGGAAACAAGCTGCATCACCTCTCCTTGAGCAATAATCGTGGTTGCTCCAGACAGGACACGCAGGATATCGAGATCACCATCCTTAACCATAAGAGAAAAGGATTTAGAAAACAGGTAGTCTCCCACAAGTACCGACGCCTCGTTACCCCACAAGGTGTTCGCTGACGCCAATCCTCTTCTCAGGCTTGCATTATCAACGACATCATCATGAAGCAGGGTTGCCGTGTGGATGAACTCTATGACGCTTGCCAGGGAAATGTGCCGTTGGCCCTCGTATCCGCAGAGCTTGGAGGAAAGAAGCAGCAAGGCCGGACGAATCCTCTTGCCACCACTGGAAAGGACATATTCCCCAACCTTCCGGATGAGAAACACATCTGATTCCAGATCTTTCTTGAATTGCAGTTCAACATTTTTCAGCTCTGTCTCAATGAGAGCTAAAGCAGATTCCATGCGCAAACCTCGACCGTAATGTGCGGCAATAGTAAAGTAATGCCTTCTTGTTTGTCAAAGTTTTTCTCCCCCCGAGATTTCATGCTGATTGTTGGGGTGAGAAATAGCTCTCAATTCCCAATGGACACGGATTTTCCACTTCAGCCATTTTCTCTTGGGGAATAATGTCAACCGGTCATAGTCCACGTTACGGTGCAGACCAGCACGACACTAATCAGTTTCCGTCCGGAAAGGGTGATTCCCCCCCTGGTGGTGTCAATCATCGGCTTTGCTTGTGCGGCGTACCAACGTACGCCTCCGCGCAACCCCTCGATTTCCTTGCCAGATGAATAAATCACCGCTTTCCAAATCGGAAGCCAGCAGTTCCTCATCCGGAGTTTCCGGATGGAAACTAATTAGGGTATTAGTAATAGGGATATCGGTACCACCAGAAGGGAGGCCTTCCATACCAGAAGGGATCATAATAGTACCCGGGCGGTGGATACTGTGGTTGTTCAATCTCCGACTTGCTCCAGACATGTATCTCGCGAATGGATACGATCGGATAGGTATACTCTATCTGGTCGATAGGCAAGGTCTTTTTTCCCAGCACTTGGCCGACCACGGTCACTCTTCGCCCCGTTTTATATACAATCGGATCGAGAAAACGGGTCGACATCGCGAGAAATCGTCCACCCGAAGAGTGGGAAACTTCCTCGGGCAGGTCGTCAGATTCGAGAGGGGATTGGACTACTTCCAACTGAGAGCCATCTTTATTATTTTGAACCCCGGCAACGGCCCCCCCCAGCATGATATATTTCCCGATATAGGAGTCCGGATTTGCCCGGAGGTTCTGGAATTGTATCGTAGGATCGACCAGGTTGCGAGACTCTTCACTTATCATGTGGACACAGCCCGCAAGCAATAGAAAGGACACACTGAGAAGCAACAGTTTTTTCACGGCACACCTCCTTGGCTGACTATACAAAAAGACTACCCATCAAGAAGGGAAAGTCAACTCGGAGGCATCTGTATCCTGCATTTCAGGCAGGATACAGAAAGATTGGCAAGGGGCCAGGGCACAAGGGTTCAGGCAAAAAGCTCAGGCGTATTTAATCAATTCAACCATATCCCTGACAGCCCGGTCAAGGCCCACCAGAACCGCTTTAGAGATTATCGAGTGCCCGATATTGTATTCTTCAACACCCCCAAGAGCGGCAACCTTCTTGATATTGGCATAGTTTAGTCCATGACCGGCATTAACGCCCAAACCGAGCTTTACGGCAAGTTTGATGGCATTCTCGATCTTAATAAGCTCCTGCTCTTCGGTTTTCCAGTCAGGTGCATCGGCAAAACTGCCCGTATGGATTTCCACATAATCGGCCCCGATTTTGTTGGCTGCCTTAATCTGGTCCGAATCCGGATCGATAAAGATGCTGGTCAAAATTCCACCGTCATGAAGCCGGGCAATCGCCTTCTCGATGGTCTGCAGATGCAGACGCACATCAAGACCGCCTTCCGTGGTAAGCTCCTGGCGCTTTTCAGGAACAAGAGTGCACATGTCCGGCTTTACCGCCAGGGCAATCTCCACCATCTCATCGGTTGCAGCCATTTCCAGATTGAGCTTTGTCCTGATTGTCTTGCGAAGAATCTTCAGGTCACGGTCCTGGATATGACGGCGATCCTCCCTAAGATGGATTGTTATGCCGTCGGCGCCGGCCAGTTCGGCGATAACTGCCGCGGCGACCGGATCAGGCTCGCCCCCCCCCCGTGCCTGTCGAATGGTTGCCACATGATCGATATTGACTCCAAGTTTGGCCACGTTACTCTCCCCCTATCCTTGCGCGAACCTGGTCGGCGAGTTCCTCTGACCAGGACTGGATTTCCCCACTATCGAGACCCTCAAGCATGATTCGCAAAAGGGGTTCCGTTCCGGAGTAGCGAATGAGTATCCGTCCTTCATCGTTCAATTTCCCCTCTATATCGGCAATCAGCGCTGCAATCTCAGGAAATGTCGTAATATCCTTCTTTTTCTTAACCCTTACATTTACGAGCACCTGCGGCAGAGGGGTCATGACCTTTGCCAGTTCCGAAAGCCGACGCTCTTTTCGTCGCATGATGGCAAGAACCTGGAGAGCAGACTGGATACCGTCTCCAGTCGTGTTGTAATCAAGGAATATGAGGTGGCCCGACTGCTCACCGCCGAAGTTGTAGCCGTTTCTGAGCATCTCCTCGACAACATACCGGTCTCCCACTGCGGTCTTGACGATCTTGCCGCCGGCGTTTCTGACGGCAATATCCAGACCCATATTGCTCATTACCGTTGCCACCAGAGTATTCTTCCTCAATTTTCTTCTCTTCAGCAGGTCTGTTGCGCAAATGGCCATAATATGATCGCCATCGACCTCTTTGCCGAATTCATCCACAAAGATGACACGGTCCGCATCACCATCAAGGGCAATGCCGAGATCCGCTCCGTTGGCCCGCACAGCCTCGCTGATAACTCCCGGGTAGAGAGAACCGCAGCCGTCATTGATATTCGTACCGTTAGGCTTGATACCAAGAGGAATGACTTCGGCGCCCAGCTCCTGAAACACCGCAGGGGCAACCTTGTAGGCAGCACCATTGGCACAGTCCAGGACAATCTTCATCCCGGCCAGGTCCAGTTCCTTGGGAAAACCATTTTTGAGAAAAACAATATAACGTCCGGCAGCATCATCAATGCGGTAGGCTTTACCGACCTCGGTTGCAGTGGGCCGGAGGGAGTCGATGTTTTTGGAAAAAATCAGCTCCTCAATAGCTATTTCCACAGCATCCGGAAGCTTTATTCCCTTTTGGGAAAAGAACTTGATGCCGTTGTCCTGAAAGGGATTATGGGAAGCGGAGATAACGACACCTGCATCGGCGCGCATGGAAGAAGTGATATTGGCGATCCCCGGTGTTGGAAGAGGGCCCACCAACAGAACATCAACACCCATTGAACAAATGCCTGCGGCAAGCGCGTTTTCAATCATGTACCCGGAAAGGCGAGTATCTTTCCCGATGACGATGCGATGTCTCCGGGTGTTTCCATCCTTTTTGAAGATATGGGCAGCGGCCCGGCCGATCTGCATTGCCATTTCCGTGGTCATGGGGTAAACATTGGCCACGCCACGCACGCCATCAGTACCAAACAGTTTCTTCATCTCCGTGAACCCTCTTATTCTTATGAATTAATTTTAAAGATTTATCTGAAGCTTCGACGTGTCGTCCGAACCAGCTTCACATCAATGGCGGAAGGATAGAGGCGCATCACCGTGATTCCCGGGGGAATTCGGAGGCGTTTCTCCATCCCGCTGAAGGTAACAGTTCCTTCATGGAGGTT
>JAQUHM010000021.1:0-6763 GCA_028683595.1 Geobacteraceae bacterium
ACACCGGGTTGCTGACCATCGCGCCTATCCGGACAAGCGCGGAAAACTGGATAGTAACGGGAAGCATCAAAAGAAAAATCATCGACAGCAGAGAGGGGAAGCAGGCGTATGCTTAAACAATTGCAGGGGATCTGCCACAGACTTGAGGATGGAGAAGATCTGGTCCAGGCGACCATAATAAAACATGCCGGTTCAACACCCCGATCCGTGGGTTCCAAGATGTTCGTGCGGCGGGACGGCTCCGTTATCGGATCCGTTGGCGGGGGGCTCGTGGAATTCGAGATGCAGAAACTTGCCCGCGAAATCTTTATGACCGGCAAGGCACGGATTGAAACCGTTGACCTGTCGGGCGAAGATGCCGCGACCACGGATCAGATGATCTGCGGTGGACGACTGGAGTTCCTGCTCGAATACCTGCCCGGCGATCCTGCTAGCGGCAGGGAGTTCCGGAAACTGGTGACTGCCATTCAGGAAGGGAAAAAGGGATTCCTGATCAAGGCGCTGGACACGAAGGGAAATACCCTAACGCAGATGGAGCGCAGCCTGGTGCGGAGTGATTCCTTGGTACTTGGGAATTTCCCAGGACCTGACTCCTGGATTCCTCTTCTTACCGCGGAGGCGAATCGAAAAAAGTGTCCCGTTATCGCTTCGGTGGAAGGAAAGCGTTTTTTTGTCGAACCGACTGTCCCGCCGGGTACGGTCTATCTGTTCGGAGCGGGCCATGTCTCCCGTCCCGTGGCCGAACTGGCGTCCATGGTTGAGTTTAAGACCGTGGTTCTGGATGACCGGTCCGACTTTGCCAACAAAGAGCGCTTCCCAAAAGCAGACCGGATCATTGTCATCCCTTCTTATGAAAATCTTTTTTCCGGTCTCGATATCGACCAGGACAGTTACCTGGTTATTGTCACAAGAGGGCATCTCCACGATAAAACCGTTCTGGAGCAGTCGTTACGCACAAAAGCCGGCTATATAGGGATGATAGGCAGCAGAAGAAAGCAGCACCTGGTCTATGAGGAACTGTTGGGAAAAGGATTTACGGAAGAGGCCCTGAATAGTGTCCATAATCCCATCGGGTTGGACATTCACGCCGAAACTCCGGAAGAGATAGCCGTCAGCATCGTGGCGGAACTTATCAGTGCCAGGTCGAGAATAGGTCGTTAAAACTGAGATGAATATTGTTGCCATAATATTATCAGCAGGCTATTCGTCCCGAATGGGGGACTTCAAGCCGCTTCTCACCTTTGGAGGGGTTTCCGTTCTCGAGCGAGTTGTTTTGCTCTTTCGGGAGGAAGGAATTCAGGATATTCGGGTTGTTCTCGGGCATCGATCCGATGAGCTTTACTCCATAGTGGAACGTTTGCATGCGCGTCCGATCATCAATGAACAATACCATGAAGGGATGTTCTCTTCCGTGCTGGCAGGAATTGGAACACTGTCTGGCGATGTGGATGCATTTTTTCTTTTGCCGGTTGATATTCCACTGGTATGCCGTAAAACGGTCAGACGCCTTGTCCTGACATATCGCAGTAAAACGGGTGGCATATTCTACCCGGTGTATCATGGTAAACGGGGCCATCCGCCGCTTGTCTCGACGCGATACCGCGAGGAGATTCTTTCCTGGAGTGGCAAGGATGGCCTGAAGGGGGTCCTTGCCCTGCATGAGGATGAAGCAGTTGAGGTGGAGACCGATGATGAGGCAATCTTGCTCGATATGGATACCCCTGATCAGTACAGGCGACTTCGCGGGCTACGGCTGCGGGAGTCCTGTCTTTTGCCCCATGAATGTGAAGAACTTTTGGTTAGGGAGTTTTTTGCAGAGAAGCCGCTTCTCGATCATTGCCGAAATGTGGCTAGGGTGGCGGTATTTTTGGCAAGAAAGCTGAATGAGGCAGGATGTTGCTTTGAAGTAGATTGCATCGAAGCAGCAGCTCTTCTCCATGACCTGGCAAAAGGGTCTCCGGACCATGCTGCAAAGGGTGCTGAAATCCTGGCGGAGAAGGGTTTTGCCGACTTGGCGAAGCTTGTTGCTGTCCATATGGATATCCGTGTCGTGGAGGGTGAGCTGATAATGCCGGCCGAGATCCTTTATCTTGCTGATAAGTTAGGCAGCAGAAGTCACTGCGTGACACTTGAGGAGCGCTTTGCTCCTCGTTTGAAGAATTTTGCCCTCGACCCCGACATCCGACAGGCAATCCTCCAGCGTTTGAAAAATGCTGAACTTATCAAGGAAAAGGTTGAAAACAAATTGGGGCGGTCACTCTATGATTTGTTGAGAGAAAACAATTTCATGTGACGATAGGTTTTTTTATGAAATGCGAACGGAAAATGGTTGACAGGCGCGTTGTCTTTCTGTTGCGTCATGGTGATTCCCGTCAGGATCACCTGAAACGATATGTGGGGCACACGGACACTATTCTGAACGAAAAGGGGCGTGCCCAGGCTGAAGTGCTCTGCCGGGAGTTAGCCGGAATCTCTTTTTCCCGGCTGTATTGCAGTACCTTGCAGCGATCGGTGGAGACCGCCAAACTTATCGCGGGGAAGGGCATGGCTGTTGTGACTCAGGTTCCGGAGCTTTGTGAAATATCCATGGGGCTGTGGGACGGGCGAAGCATGGAGGAAGTGCAAAGCGCTTACCCGGATGAATACAGGCGTCGGGGCGATGATCCTGCGCATCATTCCGCCCCGGGGGGAGAAAGTTTTGCGGAACTGCAAGACCGTGTCATCCCGGCTTTTGAAAAGATTCTGCGTGATAGTGAGGGGCCGGTATTGATTGTGGGCCATGCAGGTGTCAACCGGGTTCTTCTCGCTCACCTCATTGGAATGCCTTTGGGAAACCTTTTTCGTCTGGGGCAAGACTACGCTTGCCTGAATGTTCTCGTGAGAGAAAAGGGCCTGTTCAGGGTACACGCAATGAATCTCAGTACGCTGGCAGGTTGTAATGGTGCTTTTCCCAATGGGGTGCCACCGGAGGGGTAACGGTGAATCATCGGGGATCGTGATAGAACTATGCTCAGGCTCCTGATGCACTCTTCTCTTGTCCCTGACGTAATAAATATTTGGGAGCCGCTCAATGCTTGAACCGATACTTCTTTCTCTGAAGGTTGCCATTGCGGCTGTAACCGTTGACTTTTTCGTCGGCCTCGGCATTGCCAGGACCATGGCGCGGAAGGAGTTCCCTGGGAGAAATGTCGTGGAATCGCTCATCATCCTTCCCATGGTGCTGCCCCCTACGGTTCTGGGCTACGGTCTGCTGATCCTTTTGGGCAGGCGGGGACTGATCGGAAGTTTCCTGCTGGAGACATTTGATGTCCAGCTGGTTTTTACCTGGTGGGCAGCGGTAATTGCTTCTGCGGTTGTCTCTTTTCCGCTCATGTACCAGAGTGCCAAGGCGGCCTTTGCCGGGGTTGACGTTTCGCTGGAGGCGGCGGCACGGACCCTCGGGGCGAAGGAGTTGCGGATATTCCTGACAGTAACCTTGCCACTGGCGTGGCCCGGTATACTCGCGGGACTGGTTCTTTCATTTGCCCGTGCGCTGGGAGAATTCGGTGCAACGCTGATGGTGGCGGGGAATATCCCGGGAAAGACCCAGACGATACCGCTGGCCATTTACTTTGCCGTAGAGTCGGGAGACACGGATGCTGCCCGGAACCTGGTGCTGGTGATTACCCTGTTATCCTTTGCCGCCGTATTCTGGCTCAATTGGTGGAGCCGCAACAAGCTACAGGGATGGAAGAAAGGAGAAACCGGTCATGCTGAAAGTGAACATCCATAAGATTTTTCCCGGAATTACGATTGATGTCTCTTTTGAGTTCGGCAGAGGTTTTCTTGTGCTGTTCGGGCCTTCCGGCTCGGGGAAGAGTACCATTCTTAACTGTATTTCCGGTCTGCAGCAGCCTGACAGGGGGAGTATCTCTTTGAATGGAAAGCATTTCTTCTCTTCGTCGGACAAGATCGCCATTCCGGCTCGTAGCCGACGCATCGGCTACGTGTTCCAGGATTACGCGCTCTTTCCCCATATGACGGTAAAAGATAATGTTATGTATGGTATTCCTGATCGATGTAAAAAAGGGAAGGGGTATCGGGTTGGTGCCTTGGATCTTATGCAAATGCTCAAGATCGAGCAGTTGCAGGATCGTTATCCGGGGCAGCTCTCAGGAGGGGAAAAACAGCGCGTTGCCGTTGCTCGTGCCCTCATGGTGGAGCCGGATCTGCTTCTTCTGGACGAACCGCTTTCCGCCCTTGACCATACGAACAGGAGAAATCTGCAAGTGGAGCTGAAACAGCTTCAGCAGGCCTGGAACATCCCGTTTATTCTGGTTACGCACAGTCGCAGGGAGATGCAAATGCTTGCCGACGAAATTCTGTTTCTTGATCATGGAAAGAAACGAACCTACGTGTATCCTGCTGTGCGGAGCAATGGACTCAATCTGGCTTTCTGACGACCGTGCCGGTTAATTAATCCGCAGATCCTTCCTCCCGGATTATTTCTCCCTTGAAATACCTGCAAATATCCCCCTTTTTTTCTGATACTAATTCAAAAATTATCTTGTTTATCGATTTTTGGTGGGAAACGGATCCTGATGGTTTGTGCCTGTGCGTTCAAAATTGTGCAGCTACTTGTATGTGCACGGTGTGCCGTTGCGTCAAGCAGTCTGATATTGGTAAACGGTCAAGGAAATCAGCTGGCTAGGGTAACGGATGTCGGTAAAATTATTCTTGACAGGTCGCATAATATGTATTATAAACCTGTCCCCGGTTCGTTGTGGCTAAACATAAAGTTTAGAACTACTAAACACGGTTGTTGACAAAAAGTTTAGAATGACTAAACTGAGCGCAAAACTAAAAGTTTACAATTACTAAACTTGGAGGGTTTCTTGAAAATCGGTGAGCGCTTAAAAAGGCTGAGGATGATTAATTCCCTGACCCAGGAGGAACTCGCCAGCCGGGCCGACCTTACCAAGGGGTACATCTCACAGCTGGAAAACGATGCCACGTCTCCCTCCATTGCTACCTTGAGGGATATTGTTGAAGTCTTCGGCGTTACCATGGAAGAATTTTTTGCCGAGCCGACGCGGGGTGCGGATGCCGTCTATGGCGCTGACGCCCGGGTCCAGTCTACTAGTGACGATGACGGCATCAAGGTGGAACTCCTGGTTCCCGGCGCCCAGAACCGTGAGATGGACCCGGCTCTGGTGACAATCAAGCCGGGCGAGGAGATGAAAGAGCAGGGTTATCATGAAGGGGAAGAGTTCGGCTATGTCCTGCTCGGCAGGATCATCTTGCAACTCGATGACCAAGTATATACGGTGAAAAAGGGCGAGTGCTTCTACTTCAGTTGCGACAAGAGGCACTCGGTAAAAAATCCCGGCAAAACGGATGCAAAAATACTCTGGGTGGTTACACCCCCCACGTTCGATTACTGAACGTGACTGAACGGAAGAAAAGGAGAACTGACCATGAGTAAAGTGCTAATTATAGGAGCCGGCGGAGTCAGCAGGGTGGTTGTTCACAAGTGCGCCCAAGCGTCTGATGTTTTTACGGAAATTACCCTCGCATCCCGCACGGAGTCCAAGTGCATAGCCATTGCGGCGGAGATAGATTTTCCCATCAAGACGGCCCGGGTGGATGCCGATAACGTGCCTGAGCTTGTGGAACTGCTTAAAAAGGAGCAGCCGAGTCTCGTAATCAATGTCGCTCTGCCATACCAGGATCTGACCATCATGGATGCCTGTCTCGAGGTTGGCGTTGACTACCTGGATACCGCTAATTATGAGCCTTTGGAGACCGCCAAGTTCGAATACAGCTGGCAGTGGGCCTACCATGAACGTTTTCGTGAGAAAGGCCTTATGGCCTTGCTGGGAAGCGGTTTCGATCCGGGCGTGACCAATGTTTTCACTGCTCTGGCTGCAAAGAAGCACCTTGATGAGATCCACGAACTGGATATCATCGACGCCAATGCCGGTTCTCATGGCCAGCCATTTGCCACCAACTTCAATCCCGAAATTAACATCCGCGAGGTCACCGCTGCATGCCGTCACTGGGAAAATGGCGATTGGGTGGAGACCGGAGCGCTGGCCACCAAGCGGAGTTTCGATTTCCCGGAGGGAATCGGGCCGATGAACATCTACCGCATGTACCATGAGGAGATGGAGTCATTGGTCAGGCACATCCCCTCCATAAAAAAAGCCCAGTTCTGGATGACCTTTTCCGACAACTACCTGAAGCACCTGGAAGTGCTGCAGAATGTCGGTATGACCCGTATCGACGAGGTGGATTTCAATGGGCAGAAGATTGTTCCATTGCAGTTTCTCAAGGCGGTGCTTCCTGACCCCGGCAGCCTTGGTGCACTCACCAAAGGGAAGACCTGCATTGGCATCATAGCCCGCGGGATTAAGGACGGCAAACGGAAGCAGGTCTACATTTACAATATCTGCGACCATGAAGAGTGCTTCCGGGAGGTCAACTCTCAAGCCATCAGCTACACCACTGGTGTGCCTGCTGCGGTGGGGGGCATCATGATGCTCAGCGGTACGTGGCAGGGCGAAGGGGTCTTTAACATGGAGCAGTTTGACCCGGAACCATTTCTGGAGAAACTCTCGGTGATGGGGCTGCCGCATGTGGTGGTGGAAGGCGAGTGGCCTGAGCTGTAAAGACAAAACAATTTGCCACAGAGGTCACAGAGAACTCAGAGGAAAAGCAAAAGGTGCAAAACCCGGCAGTCTTATCCAGAAATGCATTGGAACATCATGCTGAAAAAACAAAT
>JAQUHM010000021.1:6773-22168 GCA_028683595.1 Geobacteraceae bacterium
TCTGTGATCTCTGTGTCCTCTGTGGCAGAAAAAAGGTTTCTCCTTTGATCGGAATTGATATCGAAAAAATCCTTCAACTCGCCCCTTCTCCAGCCTATGTGGTGGATTTGGGTCGGCTTCGTCACAACCTCTCCATTTTGGATTCAGTCCAGAAAAGGAGCGGGGCGAAGATCCTTATGGCCCTGAAGGCGTTTGCCATGTGGAGCGTTTTCCCCCTCATCCGGGAGACCCTGCATGGCGTCTGTGCCAGTTCGCCATGGGAGGCGAGGCTTGGCCGCGAAGAATTCGGCCGTGAGGTACACAGCTTTGCCGCCGCTTTCAAGGAAAGTGATATCCGGGAATTACTTGCCATTTCTAACCACTTGGTTTTCAATTCCTTTTCCCAGCTGGAGAGATTTCGTCCCTTATGGGAAAAGGAACAAGGACGCGTTTCTATCGGCCTGCGGGTAAACCCGGAGCATACGGAAGGCCATACGGAGATCTATGACCCCTGTGCACCCAAGTCCAGGCTCGGGATCAGGCGGGCCGAATTCGAGGGACGTTCCCTGGACGGGGTGGCGGGGCTTCATTTTCATACCCTTTGCGAGCAGCTTTTCGAGCCACTGCAGCGGACCGCCGTGGCATTCGAGAATAAATTCGGGGAATTTCTGCCACGGATGAAATGGCTGAACCTGGGAGGTGGTCACCATATAACCCGTGATGGCTACGATATCGATGCACTTGTCGAGCTGATCAAGTATTTTCGGGAAAAGTATGGATTGGAGGTTTACCTGGAACCGGGCGAGGCCATTGCCATTGGCACAGGAATCCTTGTGAGCGAAGTTCTGGACGTGGTGCGGAACGAGATGGAGATCGCGATCCTCGATGTCTCTGCCACCTGCCACATGCCGGATATTCTGGAGATGCCGTATCGTCCTGGCATTCTGGATGGTTTTGATGCGGGAGAGAAGAACTACACCTATCGTCTTGCCGGACCGTCGTGCCTGGCAGGGGACGTTATTGGCGACTGGTCGTTTGAGCAGCAGCTCTCGCCCGGTAACCGGCTTGCTTTCCTTGATATGGCACACTACACCATGGTCAAGACCACAACCTTTAATGGAATACAACACCCGCACCTTTGTACCTTCGAGCCTGACTCGGGAGAGTTGACGGTTGTACGGACCTTTACCTATCAGGATTTCAAGAGCCGCTTGTCGTGACGTCAACAGGGTAGGGGCTCCGTATGTTGTCCCCATGGTTGTTGCTGTTGCTCGTGCGCGGCATGCAGCGCACATAGATTTATAATTACTTGCAAAGGTTGGTGAACTGCCTATGGAACGCTGGTCGATCAATGATTCTGCAAAAATATACAACATCAATAATTGGGGTTCAGATCTTTTCTCCATCAACAAAAAGGGGAATATCTGTGTTCACCCGTCTCCCAATTCCAAGCATTCGATTGATCTGCGGGTTCTGATCGATGACCTGATCAAGCGGAAGATAAAGCCCCCCATTCTTCTTCGCTTCATGAATATCCTCGAAGGGCGTATTGCCAGTATCAACCGGGTCTTCAAAAATGCCATTCAGGAGAATAACTACCCTGCCAAATACCAGACTTTTTATCCCATCAAGGTTAATCAGCAGCGGCAGGTGGTCGAGGCAATCACCAAGTTCGGCAAGAAATTTGAAATCGGACTGGAGGCGGGATCGAAGCCGGAACTGGTTGCGGCCATTTCTCTTGCAACCGGAAACGGTCTGCCGATTATTTGTAATGGCTACAAGGATACGGAGTTTATCGAAACAATCCTCTATGCAACCAGGGTCGGCTACGATATTACCATTGTGGTGGAAAAGCTCTTTGAACTGGAAAAAATCATCGAGCTTGCCAAAAAGACCGGCATTACCCCAAAGCTGGGCATCAGGGTGAAGCTTTCATCCAAAGGTACCGGTAAGTGGGCTACTTCGGGGGGGGAGGACGCAAAATTCGGGCTCAAGATTTCAGAACTTATTGCGGCCGTTGAAATCCTGCGGGAAAATAACCTGGTTGAAAACGTCAGCCTCCTCCATTTTCATATCGGCAGCCAGATAACCAAGATCGACAAGATCAAGAATGCACTTATCGAGGGAACCCGTGTTTATGTGGAAATGAAAAAACTCGGTGTTAATCTGCAGTATCTGGATATTGGCGGCGGCCTTGGTGTTGACTACGACGGGTCAAAGTCCAGCTATTTTTCCAGCGTTAATTATTCCATAGAAGAATACGCCAACGATGTAATCTACCAGATCAAGAATATCTGTGACGAAGCGGGCGTCGAGTGCCCGAACATCATCTCCGAATCGGGGCGGGCGACGGTTGCCCACTATTCGGTGCTGGTTACCAATGTGCTTGATACCAATACTCAGAATATCATGCCGGATTACGAATCCCTGCTGGATGAGCCGGAGAATCTTTCCCCTACGGTCAAGAAGCTGGTGGACATTTACAAGAGTATTGACCGGCACTCCCTTCGCGAAGACTACCATGACACCATCCAGCTCATTCAGGAGGCTGTCAGCCTTTTCAATCTAGGCTACCTTAACCTGAGTGACCGGGCTCTGGCTGAATGGCTTTGTGGCAAAATTATCCGGAAAATTAACAGTATAGTCGAAAAGATCAAACCGATCCCCGAGGAACTGCAGAATTTTCAGCTTAGCTTGCGTCAAACCTACTTTGCCAACTTTTCACTCTTTCAATCGGTTCCCGACTCGTGGGCCATTGACCAACTGTTCCCCATAGTTCCCATTCAGCGTCTCAATCAGAAACCTGATGTTATCGCGTCCATTGCTGATATTACCTGCGATTCCGATGGTGAGATCACCAGTTTCGTTGGTGAGAATGGCCGTACGAAATATCTTCCCATTCACAAGATTCGTAGCGACGAGAAATATTTTATCGGTTTTTTTCTGATCGGTGCCTATCAGGAGATACTTGGTGACATGCACAACCTTTTTGGCGACACCAATGCGGTTCACATAACCTTTAACAAGAAGACCAACTACAAGATCGATACGGTAATCAACGGCGATGCCACCTGGGAAAGCCTCAAGTATGTCCAGTATGAGGGCAGCAAAATCTTGAAGACTGTCCGGGACAACCTGGAAAAAAGCGTGGCCTCCCGCAAAATATCCATTGAAGAAAGCAGTCATTTTCTGGAACTACTCGACAGGACTCTTCAGGGATACACCTACCTGGGAGAATAACTGGTCCTTGAAACAACAGGAAAACAAAAAAGCCCCCGCTTCCCAGATAAGGAATGTCGGGGGCTTTTTTTACAGACATGAATTTGAAATACCGTTGTTCTGTGTGAGGAGTGGCTTTCTGCAAAAATCAGCCGCCATGATTTTGTTCTTTGCGAGATAAAATTGCTGCCTAAAGTGGCAATCATGTAGTGGCGGGAGGTCTATTTGATAGGTAAGATATCGAAACTATCGTAGTGGCAAGATGGCGAGCATCTTGCAAAATTGTAAGAACTCGATATTTATCAGCGCTATGAAAGGAGTACTCTATGACAGTTGCATGCAAAGGCAGTACGGTAACCATTCACTATATCGGTACACTCGATAACGGCAGGATCTTCGACAGTACCCCCGATGATGACCCATTGGTTTTCGTTGTGGGGTCCGATGAGGTTTTTCCAGCTCTGCATGAGGCAATTGTCGGCATGAAGCCCGGCGAAACAAAAAATGTCTTTATCCCAACTGCGGAGGCCTTTGGTCCAAAGAAGAGAGAAAATATCATCAAGGTCGATCGATCAAATTTCCCCCCAGAAAGGCCACTCGAGGTTGGCAATAAATTGAGCATTGAATTCTCTTCCGGTCAAGCACGGGTTATGATGGTGACCGAGGTGGGTGACACCGAGGTTACCCTTGACGGGAATCATCCCCTGGCAGGCCTTGATCTTACCTTTGCCCTTCGCCTGGAGGCTGTCGGTTGATCTTTTTGCAGATTGAGTATAATTCATTGAAAAAGAACACTAAAATTGCTATTTTCTAAGTCTGGTTACTAACACATTTCTCTGGCTATCACTTTGAAGAATCTGTTCAGGGTGGCGACTGTTTCTAAACACTTCAGTTGTTTATGGATAAAGGAACAGATGTTTTTGTTGCATCCGCAAATTCGTTTTGTCATGTGCGACTGATTCTATCGGACTTCCATGATTCAAGAATGGTACAAATGAATTCCCGCTCGGAATCACTGCGGGAATGACCTTTAGCGAGTGAATCAATTTTGGCACTCTAGCGAGATCCGAAGGAGGGCGCATTATGAAAAAAAGTATTATTGCCGTGCTTGTACTACTGCTGGTACCTGCTGTATCCTTTGCAGCCAAAACAATGCAGGAGGGACTGTGGGAGATAACAACGCAGATGGAGATGCCGGGCATGCCCATGAAGATGTCACCCACGGTCATGCAGCACTGCTATACGAAAAGTGATGTTTCAGACCAGAAAAAGATTATCTCCAGCGATAAGAACTGTTCCGTCACCGATCTGAAGACATCCGCTAACAAAGTGACTTGGAAGATGAAGTGCACTGGAGAGAATGCCGCGACCATGACCGGCTCGACTGTTTTTGGTACTGATTCCTACACTTCGGTCATGCAGATGAATAGCCATGGCCAGAATATGACCATGAAGGTCAAGGGAAAGCGTTTGGGTAACTGCAAATAGTTGTGCGGTGAATCGGCGGAGCTTGTAGTTGCCGTTGAGTTTTGAGGAAAACCGGTCGTCCCATGAAGATACTTGTAACCAATGACGACGGAATACATGCCCCGGGTCTCCTGTCTCTTGCTGAGGCTCTCAGGAAGGTGGGTGAGGTTGCCGTGGTGGCTCCAGACAGGGAGCGGAGTGCTGTCGGACATGCTCTGACGCTTCATCACCCTCTCCGGGCTCTGCAGATGGGACCAGATATTTTCGCCGTTGATGGGACCCCGACTGACTGCGTCAACCTGGGTATTCACAATCTACTTTCGTTTAAACCTGATATTGTTGTGTCCGGTATAAACCGCGGTGCAAACCTGGGGGATGACGTGACCTATTCCGGGACGGTTGCTGCGGCAATGGAAGCAACCCTGATGGGGATTCCCGCCTTTGCCGTTTCCCTGGTCACGCAAGGGATGGGGACGCACTACGATTCGGCAGCGGAATTCGCTGCCAGGCTTACCCGCCAGATCCATGAGAGGGGCCTTCCCAGCGATACCTTTCTGAATGTAAATGTACCTGATCTACCTTTTCTCGACCTTCTTCCCTCCAGCATCACCAGTCAGGGAAGAAGGCGTTACGAGGGAAATATTGTTGGCAAGCTTGATCCCAGGGGACAAAAATACTACTGGATAGGAAGTGCCGAATTGTCTTTTCTCGATCTTGAAGGGACTGATTTCCACGCAGTTTCCCGGGGGCATGTTTCTATTACCCCACTCCACCTGGATCTGACGAATTACACATCCTTTCAGGTTTTGCGCGACTGGGGGCTGGAGTAGTTTTTCGAGGTGAACCGTTCTATTGGACATTTGAGCCCTTCTTTGATATAAAGCTCACTCCGCAGGTCGGTTTCGAGGAGTGACATGAATTTCGATATTGCAAGAAAAAGAATGGTGGAAAACCAGGTTGTTGGTCGGGGGATTCGTGACCGTCGCGTGATTGAAGCAATGCTGAAAATCCCTCGGCATTTGTTCGTCGAGGAGGCCATGGCAGCGCAGGCCTATAACGACAACCCTCTACCGATTGGCGAACGTCAGACTATTTCCCAGCCATATATGGTAGCCTTGATGACGGAACTGCTGGAACTGAAGGGTAAGGAAAGGGTCCTCGAAATTGGAACCGGCTCGGGATATCAGGCTGCCGTGCTTGCCGTACTTGCCGACCGGGTCTACACCATGGAAAGAATTCGTCCACTGGCCATGCAAGCGCGCAAGGTTCTGGACAGTCTTGGACTCCTGAATGTCAATATCAAAATAGATGATGGAACGTGCGGCTGGGAAGAGGAATCTCCTTTTGACGCCATCATCGTCACGGCTGGAGCGCCCGAGATTCCTGAAACCTTGGTTACACAACTGGCTCCGGGGGGGTGTCTGGTTTTGCCGGTCGGCAACCAGATCTCTCAAACCTTGGTCCGGGTTCGCAAGGGAATTGATGGGGTCGTATCTGTAGAGCAGTCAATCGGTTGTCGTTTCGTGAAATTGATTGGCAAGCATGGCTGGGAGGCAGAGTAGCTTTACTTTCTCCTGTTCGGACTCCCAGTACGACAGGGCACTTGAAGGTAGTCTGGCGCATGTGTTTTTTCGGATTCTAACGAGTTTTCATCCGGAAACTCCGGATGTGAAACGAGCGGTTTCCGGATGGAAACTAACTATGCCTGGGGAGAAGACACCGTGAGCGATAAACTTCTGGAAGAAGTTGATGAGCCGGAAAACATAGAGGACGCTGAGCCTGCCTCGTCGGCAGAACCTGAAGACACTCTGGCAGACGAGCCTGAAGAGCCTGAAGAGGTAGTGAAGGTCGTCTATGACGGTCATTACGATGATGCTATCAAGCACTACCTGCGGGAAATTCAGAAAACCTCCCTGCTGACAGCAGAAGAGGAGAAGGCTCTTGCCAGGCGAATTGATCTTGGTGACAAGGCGGCTCGTGATAAGATGATTGAATCAAATCTCCGGCTGGTAGTCAAGATCGCCAAACGCTATATAAATCGTGGACTTCCCTTTATCGACCTCATTGAAGAAGGGAATATCGGCCTGATCAAGGCTGTGGAGCGCTTCAAGCTTTCCAAGGAATGCCGCTTTTCAACCTATGCGACCTGGTGGATCCGTCAGTCTATCGAAAGGGCTCTGGTGAATCAGTCTCGGATCATCCGTCTTCCGGTCCATGTTTCTGATGACATCAACCGGATGCTGAAAATCACCAGGATGCTTGTTCAGGATTTGAACCGCGAGCCAACGACCAAGGAAGTCGCCACCAGGATGGAAGTGAATCCTTCGTATGTGAGAAGACTGATGGTTCTCTTGAAGAAGACCTATTCCATCGAAATGCCGATGGGCGAGAACAGCGATTATTTCCTGATCGATACGATCGAGGATACCTCGAATCACTCCCCCGCGACCCTTCTCGAAGACATTAACAAGTATGAACTGGTTTCGGAATGGTTGCGGGAGCTTTCTGAAAACGAACAGAAGATCATTGCCATGCGCTTCGGCCTCGACGATAAGGAGCCGCAGACCCTTGATACTATTGGGAGAAGCTTTGGTGTTACCAGAGAGCGCATACGACAGATTGAGGCAAAGTCTCTGGAAAAATTGAGGAAAATGCTCCAGATGAGTGAATCAAAGGGCGGTGTTGATTCGTAGTCCTGCTCTGGGATTGCGTCGTTACTATAGCATCTGAATTAGGAGAACTGCATGGATGATCTGAAGAGAATAATCAGGGATGTTCCCGATTTCCCGAAAAAGGGAATCATTTTTAAGGATATTACAACACTGCTTGCCGATGCGCCATCCTACCAGCGTATGGTGGATCTTCTTTCCCATCGCTATGTCGGGCAGAAGATCGACAAGGTGGTGGGGGTTGAGGCACGCGGTTTCATAATCGGCGCTGCGCTTGCGTACAAGCTTGGCGCAGGGGTTGTTCTCGTACGAAAACCGGGCAAACTACCCGGGGAAACAGTAAAGAAGAGTTACGACCTGGAGTACGGCAGCGATACCCTCGAGATTCATGTGGACGCGATAAAGAAAGGTGAAAGGGTTCTGATAGCCGATGATCTTCTGGCCACGGGAGGGACCATTTCCGCTGTTGTGGAAATGGTAAATGAAATGGGCGGAGAAATCGTTGAGTGCTGTTTCATGGTCGAGCTGGCTTTCCTGAACGGACGCAAACGTCTTCCTGAAAACAAGGTTTTTTCTCTGCTCACCTATTAGCAGTCATTCCACGGGTGCCAGCCGAACGCGGCTGGAAAACTCCTTGCCAAAAAGGAGCCCCTGGTATATAAAAATAGATCTATTTTGTCCCCGTAGCTCAGCCGGATAGAGCACTTCCCTCCTAAGGAAGGGGCCGGACGTTCGAATCGTCTCGGGGACGCCAATGATAATAAAGGGTTACGGTTCATATCGTAGCCCTTTTTCTTTGTCTTTTGCCTCATAGGGGCAATATAGGTGTAACGAACTGCAAACATCGGACATTAAAACTGCAAACATCGCCATTTCGTGACCACATTAATTGAAAATATCCGTGCACTCAAAATCAGATTAACTGCAAATGAAACCACATTATTTGCAAACAGACTGCAAACATAATTTTCAAACCACATTAACTGCAAATATAGCTCTCCTGCCAGTGGCGAACCGGTTCGAAAAAACGACCGTTTTTCAGAACTAACCTGTGCTCCATTCCAAATAACCCAAAAAGCCAAGATTCCGGTTCAAAAAACTGGTTGCAATTTTCTCCGTCTGATTTATTGTATATGCGATGAATTTGGTGAACTTTTGCGAGAGGGTTGTCCATGAAAATCGGTTACGCACGGGTCAGCACAAAAGACCAGAACCTCGACCTGCAGATTGACGCACTGAAAAAAGCCGGTGTGGATGAAATTCATACCGAAATTGTCAGCGGCGCAAAAGCTGACCGGCCGGTTCTTTCCGAAACACTGAAGAAGCTCCGCTCCGGTGACGTCCTCGTCATCTGGAAGCTTGACCGGCTCGGCCGCTCCCTCCGCCATCTTGTCGAACTGGTACCGATGTTGATGGAACGGGGAATCGGTTTATTGAGTCTCCATGACCATATCGATACCACCACCCCTCACGGTCGCCTCACCTTTAACATCTTCGCTTCCCTTGCCGAATTCGAGCGGGACGTAATTCGCGAGCGAACCCAGGCGGGCCTCGCTGCCGCCCGATCCCGCGGGCGACAGGGCGGACGTCCACGTGGTTTGTCCGAGCAGGCAGAACAAACCGCCTGTGCCGCCGAAACCCTTTACCGTGAAGGGAAGCTGCCCGTCGCCCAGATTGCCGGCAAGCTGCACATCTCCAAGAGCACTTTATATTCCTACTTGCGTCACCGCGGTGTCCCGGTCGGCACCGGTCCCAAGACATGAGACGGGGTGCGTCGTGAGACGCCTGGTGATTCCAGCCGAAGCCCTCCTTGATCTGCAGCGACGCCTGCAGACCTTCCCTCCGCGCAGCCACGAGCGGCGCAATATCATTCAGCAGGTCGCCGAACTCTACAACATCTCAGAAACCACTCTCTATCGGGCGCTGCGTGCGACCGGCATCCCAAAGGCACTGCGTCGCTCCGACCGAGGGGTGCCTCGCGTTATCACCAAAGAATCCATGGAGCGGTATTGTGAACTCATTGCCGCTATCAAGGTCAGAACCAGCAACAAAAAAGGCCGGTGCCTCTCCACCAAAGAAGCGCTCCGCATCCTCACAGAGTATGGCATCGAAAGCCCTGACGGGTTCTGCAAAATACCGGCGGGCATTGTAAGCGCCACCACCGTCAATCGCTACCTGCGGGACTGGGGCTACGACCGCACCACCCTCGGGCGAGAACCCGCGGCAGTTCGTTTCCAGGCCAGCCACAGCAATGATTGCTGGCAGTTCGACCTGAGCCCGTCAGACCTGAAAGAAGTCAAAGAGCCCTCCTGGGTAAGAGAAGGCAAAGGCAACCCGACCTTGATGCTCTTCAGCGTTGTCGATGACCGCAGTGGTGTTTCCTACCAAGAATACCATTGTGTCTACGGAGAAGACGTGGAGACAGCCTTGCGCTTTCTCTTCAGGGCCATGTCGCCCAAAGGAGTAGAGGATTTTCCGTTCCAGGGAATGCCGGCCATGATCTACATGGACAACGGTCCAATTGCCCGCAGCCATGTATTTCTGCAGGTCATGAAATATCTTGGCATCCAGGTGCGCACCCATCTGCCGGCCGGCAAGGATGGCAGACGCACCACGGCTCGCGCAAAAGGCAAGGTAGAGCGGCCGTTTCGCACCGTGAAGGAAATGCACGAAACTCTCTATCACTTTCACGAACCCAAAGACGAAGACGAAGCCAACCAGTGGCTCATGCGCTTTCTGCTCCGCTACAATGCCATGGAACACCGAAGCGAGCCTCATTCCCGCTTTGAGGATTGGCTGCAGAACCTCCCGGAGCAGGGCATCCGGGAGATGTGTGGTTGGGAGCGCTTTTGCACCTTTGCCAGGGAACCTGAACGGCGCAAAGTTGGAAGTGATGCCCGTGTAACCGTACACGGCACGAGCTATCAGGTTGATCCGGACCTGGCCGACGAAGAGGTAATCCTCTGGTGGGGTCTCTTCGATACTGAACTCTATATAGAACATGGCGGAAGCCGCTCTGGCCCTTACGCACCGATAAGCGGGCCGATTCCCCTCCATCGCTTCCGACAGTACAAAAAATCCAAGGCACAGCAGCGGGCAGACCGTATCGAAGTTCTGGCCGGCAAACTCGTTCTGCCCCGCTCCGCGCTCGCCGGACATGAACCTCTTCCCTTGGCTGCCGACAGTAGCAACCTGAAGGGAGAAGCGTTCAACCGGCCCGACCCGTACCGAGAGCTTGCATTCCCTTCCGTTCTTGCCGCAAAGCTGGCTATCGCCGACCACTTGGGAACACCTCTGGCCAAGCTCTCGCCGGAGCAGGTTGCCCAAATCAATGAAATCCTTAACGAGACCTTGGATAAAGCCGAAGTGTTTAGCCGGGTCCGGACGGTGTTCACAAAATACGCCGAAGGAGAAGCCCCATGCTGATGGATGTGATGAATTTCTTCGGATTGACCAGAGATTTTGACAATGCAGGCTTCTTCGAAACCGACCATCATCAGCAGATTGTCCGGGAGGTCAAGGGGGCAGTAAAACATGGGAAACTTGTGGCGTTGACCGGGATCGTCGGCAGCGGCAAAACCACCCTCCTGCATCAGATCAAGAGTGAGCTGGAACGGGAAAAAGAGGTCATCGTTGCTCAATCCCTTGCCATCGACAAGAACCGGGTAAGTCTCCCGATCCTGATTATGGCCCTTTTCTATGACTTGACCACAGAAAAGGAGGTGTTCATTCCCACACAACCGGAGAAGCGAGAGCGCAAACTGCGGGAGTTGGTCTGCAAGAAGCAGAAGCCGGTGGCCTTATTTATCGATGAAGCTCATGACCTACACCCAAAGACATTGAAGGGCTTGAAGCGTCTTATGGAAATGGTCACAGATGGCGGCGGCAGTCTCTCGCTGGTGCTTACCGGTCACCCGAAGCTGAAAAACGATCTACGGCGATCATCCATGGAAGAGATCGGCGCACGGGCAACCGTGCTGACACTGGAAGGGATCAAGGGGAGTCGTAGGGAGTATCTTGACTGGTTGCTTGGCAGATGTGCATCTGAACGTATCAAACCGCAGGATATCATCAGTGGCGATGCGCTTGCGTTGATCGCGGATCGACTCGCCACCCCTCTGCAGATAAACCAGTATCTTGCCATGGCAGTTGAAGAGGCATACAAAAGTGGACTGAAGCCCATAACCGTGGAGGTTGTCGATAGCGTGCTGGCGAAAGACATTGACGGGATGGAGGCACGGCTCGCACGCAACGGCTATCAGGCAAGGACCATTGCGGAAATCCTTAATGTTCGACCGACTGTAATTAAGTCACTCTTCCATGGCCAGCTTGAGCCCGCAAAGGCGCAAGAGCTGAAAAGCGACCTGCTTGCTGCAGGGGTGCCGATTTAGCAATTCATTTCTGCATATAGCTTCTGGCGCTTTGAGAAGTCACTTTGCGTAATGAATATATTACACAGTCATTATAAGGCAAAATATCAACAATCGTCCTAGGTCACGAGCAGCAATAATCGTTTTTACAGCCTTGATAATATTAGAGAAATTCGATTGATATTATATTTGCAGTTCGTTACAGGTAAGGGTTGAACTGCCCAAACGATAGGGTATGATATTATACTAATAACTTATCATCTGCGTTCTTCCAAAGAGGGGTTCCCGTGGCTCAATCCGTAGACTCTACCGTAATGGGTTTGTTGAAGGCATACCGAAAGATGCTAGATTATATCCAGCAAGACATGTCTGGCAGACCTGAAAAGGATTCGATTATTAAAACGGCTAAGGCAGCTCTAAAACATGCTGAAATTGAGATTGGCTGGTCAACGAAAAGGGCTGCGGCACAAGTTTCAGAATACTTTGGGCGGATGGGATTTCATTACGATTTTCAATTAATAGTTAAGGATGTGAAGAAGAGGAAGCATGGATATCATCTGGAGTGTGTTGATGTGCATGGACGAGAATATATTGTACGGGCACAGGATGAGGAAGTGCAATTCGTAATCCAGCCGGGATTGCATCTGTACTTCAGGGGGAAAATTACAGGTCAACGGATAGTAAAAAGAAAGCCCAACACATTCGTTGAGGTAGTATCCTGCCTACAAAATGTCAATCCTCTTGATTCGATTTAGATTTTTTCTTGTTGGTAATAGCCAAAGCTTTGTGGGTCTCATAGATTAAATATGAGGAATTGTGGAAGTGAATAGGCTCATCCCTCCCCACTTCGATGCTGGATTTCGTTTTAGTGGCTAGCTTAGACCCCGGAAAACAAGTATCTTTTTTGCCGAATCTTTCCATGAATGGCTACCTCTTTTTGTCAGTATAGCATAAATTTCACCCCAACTTGCCCCACCACATATGAGTACAACAACGATTCCTTCATTTTGGAGCCATAAGGTGCAGCTCTCTTGTTCAGAAATTGTAGACCAGGTCGAGCGGACACTTTTCAAGTCCGTTTTCTCTAGGTTGAACTGATTTGTTCTGCTGGTTTCTATAGACTCGGCCAGTCAGTTTCCTGGCGCACGCTGTATATAATTGACTATAGCAAAGGGTGTTTGTTATAGTTTCCCATCTTTCTTTTTCGAGGTTTCCCATGAACGTTTTTGTCTGTATTGACGATACCGATTCCATTGATTCCCGAGGAACGGGAGAGCTTGCCGACCTGTTGGCCCGTGAGGTCGAAAATCGCGGATGGGGCAGATGTAGTTCCATAACCCGCCATCAGTTATATGTCCATTCTGATATCCCTTATACTTCCCATAACAGCTCCATGTGTTTCATTGCTGAGATGAGAGATGTACACCTTGGAGCGCTTACTGAATATGCATCCGGTTTCCTCGCACGAGAGAGTGCGGAAGGGTCCGATCCAGGTCTTTGTGTTGCCGTAGCGGAACGCCTACCGCAAACGGACGCCCTCATAGACTTTGGCTACCGTGCGAAACGTACCGTCATCGAGATGAAGGAAGCATACAGGCTGGCGACAGAGGCGGGAATCCATCTTTCCAGCCATGGCGGGACCGGTCAGGGAGTCATCGGTGCTCTGGCGGGTGTTGGCTTGCGTCTTGGCGGGAATGACGGCAGGTTACGGGGCAATCTCACCATTTCTACTACGGATGGAGTTGTCTCGGTAAAAGACATCCTAAGCCATTCCGAGGTAGATGTCGTGCGGACCATGGAAGGTGCATATCTGGTTCCGGAAGATCGGGTGTGCTTTGTGGACAAGGTGAAGACAGTGCTTATGGCTGGGAAGTTTGTTCTGCTTGTACAACCTGCTGATGAGGATACAATCGCTGCTCAGTGGAAGACCTATACCAGGCAGCAGCTGAAAGTCTATTAGGGATGCTGGAGGCTGGGTGTATGCCCAGTATCCTAAAAAATTACCTATTCACAACGATGAAGAGCCAGATTGCCTGATTATAAGCGAGATTATATTTGCAGTTAATGTGGTTTGAAAATTATGTTTGCAGTCTGTTTGCAAATAATGTGGTTTCATTTGCAGTTAATCTGATTTTGAGTGCACGGATATTTTCAATTAATGTGGTCACGAAATGGCGATGTTTGCAGTTTTAATGTCCGATGTTTGCAGTTCGTTACATATAGGGGTCAGTCGTGAGCCACAAAAAAACCGCCCCAGTCTCTTATCAGTTTCTATTGTTGAGAAATTATTCAACGTTCCAGAGTGTGTCTAGCTGAACTACATCATTCCTATTTAACGAGCGACTTAACTTGCCGTAAGAAGACGTTATGCCCATGCAATAGAAAATATTTGCGGTAAACTGTTTACGAGAAATTGAGAATATTCATTATCAAAGGATGGTGTAATGAAAAAACTGTTGATTCTATCAGCGTTCTTGTCAGGGTGCGCGTCAACGCAGGTTGTTAGCAAGATACCTCTGCCAAGTGACTTAAAAAACGCTGGAGAAATCAAGGTCTGTAGGGAGAGGGTTTTCGGTGGAGATGCTGCAGCAACCATTGTTTCAGTTGACCGAAGGCCCGTTTTCCGTTCCGCTGCCGGAAGATGCTTTGCAGCCAAACTGCCAAGTGGTGAACACGTTGTGAGTGTTATGATGAATGGTTGGGCTGGGCTTAATACTACTGAGATTAATTTCAACCTCAAACCCGGTGAAATAAGGTATTTCAATGTTGACTGCTGGGAAATTACTGAGTCAACCAGAGCAAGACTTGATTACGGGTATGAATATTTTAAGGTGCAAGAATAATCTGCCCTGTCACCAATCTTTTAGATTCTTTAATTCAATCGTCATGAAGCCCTTGCCCATGCTGGGGCAGCTGTGGTCTCACTTTAAAATGCTATATGGCGGCAGATTCGAAGGACATCAAACTACGGATTCAGAATTTGTTCTGTCTATCTGTAATCCGGTTATTTTTCTAAATTTACCTTTGTTTGAGAGATAGTCCCGAAAAATAAAGACAAGAAGAGGCTCAGATAATTCGGTAGAGCCTAGCAATATCTTCGGCTGTTCTTTTGAACAAGCGGGATGCATGCAAAAAAAATCCTTCAAGCCTCTTCAGCTCTTCACACATATCTTCGTGACCCACAGAAATCGCCTTCTCTTCAATTTCGGCCTGATATTTGTTTGCGAGCTCTGCAATTTCAGTTAATCGCACCAAATCTACTAAAAAGTTGTCGGATGCAGATGTGGTTCCAAGGGAACTGGCCGCTGCTGGTTTGTCTTCGAGTACTTTC
Source organism: Geobacteraceae bacterium (assembly GCA_028683595.1). Classification (GTDB taxonomy): domain Bacteria; phylum Desulfobacterota; class Desulfuromonadia; order Geobacterales; family Geobacteraceae; genus RPRC01. Next base: position 21,809 of record JAQUHM010000021.1, read on the forward strand.
CTTAGGGCGGGGAAATCTTCCCATTCTCGCTCGCGGTATCCTTTTGTTGTTAAGCTCATCTAACACCTCCCTGTCGGCATTGTCTTCTTTGTAGTATACCAGAAATTCAAATATACCCCTGGCAGTGGAGGCAAAAGTGGACTGGTGAGAAGTCATTAGTGTATTTAACCCACGAAGGGGGAGTCTCTAAAAACGGTCTGCTTCCGCTACCTGAGTGCCCCATAGGCGGTTTCCTTAACCCACCATTGCATCATCCTTCAATGGAGCCCCCCTTGTAGCGCCCATCTGTTTAAACAAGATTATCAATTTCTGGTTATCTCAAAATTTGGTGCTTGCAAATTATCAAGTATAAATATAGTT
>JAQUHM010000286.1 GCA_028683595.1 Geobacteraceae bacterium
GCTGGAGCCGGGATCCCGCGTTTCCTTGTCCGGCTGGTCAGGCTGGGGTTTCTATTGCTGTGACGCCACCCTTGTTACAATGGTCTCGCCCAAGGAATTCGATCTCCGCCTCGAAGGTGAGATTGAGGAACTTCAGCGACGCGAGTATTTTCGCCTCGATGTTTCCCTGCCGGTACAAATTACTATCCCCACCCAGCAAACAATCGCCTCACTGAGTGAACAGTGGGAAAATACAAAAGCCCTGAACCAGGCTGCGCTACCACCCCGGATATTTGCATCGGACGGAGGCTATCGGGCCGTTACATCAACCAAAGAGGAGGTCCCATCCGAGAACGTAAACCTGAGTGGAGGAGGCATAAGACTGCGGATGCAGTCAGCCGTACCTGTTGGAACCCGCATCCATGTTAACCTTTTCCTTCCCATGGCACCGCCACGGATAATCTCCACGGTAGCGGAAATACTACGCAGCAACGAGGTCACTCTTCGGGTCGAAAAGGCTCCGGTCTATATTACCGCCATGAAATTCATTCTCCTGGAGGAAACAGACCGGGAAGCGATAATCTCCTACCTCTTTTCGGAGCAGAGGCTTCAACTCCAATCGGAATCGGACCGGGAGTTGCCGTCACCCTCACTATGATTCCCTGTTTCGCCCGAACGTCTCACGACCAACCGCTTCTGCCTGGCAGCAGCGTGAAAAAGGCAAAAAAAGCACCGCCACCTCAAGAGTCACGGCACTGTAATAACTAAACTTCCTGCAATCAGCCCATTACTTCAGATGTTCCGCGGTTCGCCCCGTTCTCCATCGCTGGACAGCACGACGATATCAACCCTCCTGTTTTTTGCCCGCCCCTCCGACGTACTGTTATCGGCAACCGAGCGGAATTCCGCATATCCCGTTGCCGAAAGCTTCTCCGGTTCAAATTTGTAGTAGTAGACAAGGTGGCGAACGATGTTCGTTGCCCGAGCGGTGGAAAGTTCCCAGTTGGAGGGAAAGGCCGGAGTGCTGATGGGAACATTATCTGTATGTCCCTCGATCCGTATGTCATTATTATAGTCGCTAAGGGACTCGGCAATCTTGGCCAGAAGTGGATAGGAACTCACCCGGATCTCGGCACTTCCCGAGTCGAAGAACCCCGCCTCCTTGAGACTGATAACAAGACCCCGCCGGTTAATTTCCAAATCCACCTTATCCTGCATTCCATTTTTCAGCAGATATGCCTCGAGGGAAGCCCTGGCCTTTTTGAAGTCCTTTTCTTCCGCATGATACTGCTGCTTGGTGGTTTTCGTGAAGGGCATCTGCGGCTGCATATCACCCCTCGCGCTAGGGGTAGTGATGGCGGGAATCTGGCTCAATTCGGTGGAGTCAAGCACATTGACATTGCTCATGGGGCTGGACTTTGCATAGCCGAAGGACTCGCGGAGAGAGGCGATAACCTCCTCAACTTTTCGTTTATCCGTCTGGGACATGGCGAACAGGGTCACGAACACAGCGAAAAGCAGGGTAACAAAGTCGGCATATGATACCATCCAACGTTCATGGTTTGCTGGCGCTTCCGGTTTTTTCTTCCTTCGTGCCATTTATTTGCCCTTTTTCTCTTCGCCGGTATGGACCAGGAACGACCGGAGTTTTTGCTCGATATAGTGGGGATTTTCGCCATTCTGGATGGCAGTCAGCCCTTCGATGATCATCCGTTTCTGGAGGAGTTCATCCTTGATCCGGTGCTTTAGCTTGGTGGCAAAGGGGAGACAGAAAATATTGGCCGTCATGAGTCCGTAAATCGTCGCCACGAACGCCACTGCGATACCAGCACCCAGTTTTGAAGTGTCTGCAAGATTGTTCATGACGTGGATGAGACCGAGTACGGCACCGATGATGCCGATAGTCGGAGCATAACCACCGGCCGCCTCAAAAAACTCGGCGCTCCCCTTGGCATGCTCTTCGTAGGTTTCCAGCTCGGTTTCCATGGTATCCTGCAGCTTCTGAGGGTCGATTCCATCAACCACAAGCGAAATCCCCTTGCGGGTGAAACGATCTTTAGCCGTCTGAGCCTCCTGCTCCAGGGAGATGAGACCGTTCCTCCTGGCCTTGGCGGCATAGTTGATCATTTCCTTGATAATGGCTTCGTTGTCCTCCGAAGAGTTGAAGAACACTCGCTTCGAATCCTTAAGAGCCTGCTTGATCGTTGACAGAGGGAAACTGACAAAAGCAGCACCAAAAGTTCCCCCGAGGACAATGAGGGCCGCAGTCGGCTGAATGAGTGCGCTGACATGCCCCCCCTCCATAATCTGTCCCCCGAGTATGGCCCCGATGGCAAGTATTATTCCGATAATTGTGGAGATATCCATACAATAGGTATCCTGTTCCGATAATTTACCGTAACTGTGCGAACCTGGTCTGCAATTCGGTCACATGCCTTGGTAAGACTGCCTTACATTGCCCGCAAAAAAACACAGCGCGCTTTGGCACATTTCAGCAAAGTTCAACCGGTCGCCCGGGACGAATATCCTGCTACAGCTTGCAAAAGGGATTATAGGAATCCTCCCAGCGCTTGCGAAAGTACTTCTTGCCCGGACTCCGGTGGGAGCGGGCAACAATTTTTGACTTAAAGGCAATGATCCGTTCGATCAGCACAGCGGCATTTTCCAGGACCAGGTATCGGTTGCCGTTGCTCATTGTAATATGGGTATCGGGGGTTTCCTCGACCACTTCGATCAGGTCCTCGTTCACAAATATTTGGCTGCCGTCAAGCCTTGTCAGTTTTATCATTACTCTCCGCCCCCTTATTCTCATTTCGGACTACACGTGGTTTACTTGAGCATTATTTGTACCATTCGCGTCAAAAAACTGTCTTGTAGCGAAAAACCGTCGAATCTGCCCGTTCAGTTCCTATTCGGCAGGGAGAATCGAGCTTACTCGGCCATCAAAAAGTATCTTCCTAATTTTTTCAGCAATGGCTCTCTGCTTGGAACTGATGGATATGAAAAAAGGTCACACGGTTCACAAGCGCCCGGATGACCTTTCGGATATATCTCTCAAAAGCTTCCTTTTCCGTGGAAAGGCAGCTTTTATAGTATCACTACAGATAGTCCAGCAGCGATAGCTGGGTAATTTTCGCAGTGGCCGACAAAGCCGCCTCGAATGCAGATTGCTGCTGAGTCAACTCCGTTGCCGCCTCGATATAATCCACACCCATGGTATCGGAAATGATCCCTTTCAAGGTAGACTGAGTGCTTTCAATCATGGTTTCGGCACTATCTAACCGAATCATCCTTCCGGCGATATCACTTCGAGCATTGGTAATCTGGTTGGACGAGGAATCGAGTTTAGCCGCATTCGACTGAATATCGTCTGAATTATTGCTATTGATTGCCGCGATAATAGCATCAAGCGTATCGAAAATATCCACGGAACCATAACTGCCGGTCCCCTTCAACAGAGAATCTCCCGCAATGGTGATGGCAGCAGTCGAATTCTGCTCGATTTCAATGGAAACCTCGTCGGAGGTACCTGCGTAGGCATTATCAGACTTGGAGAAAGGCGGCGTGCTGCTCTTGAAGCCGGCAAAGATATACTGATCCCCCAGCTGGGTATTACCAAGATCCACCAGTTGCTTCTTCAACTCGGTCAGTTGGGAAGCGGCATTATCACGAACCGTCTGATCACTGCTTCCGCTGGTAATGGTACCCACTGTTTCTTTTGCCTGGGAAATGATATCGGCCATCCCCTGGAGAGCGGTTTCCGTCATTGAAAGAGAAAGATTCCCCTTGGTTATATTACTGAGATACTGATCGCCCTTGTCCAGCTTGCTGTCCATATCCAGAAGTTGACGGGTTGTAATGGGATCATCGCTGGGTCGGTTTATGACCGAACCGGACGCAATCTGCTCCTCAAGGCGGTTGAGAAGTGTTCTTCCCTTCTGCAGATTGTACAATGCATTGTCGGAAGTCATTCCCGGTGTTATTCGCATAGCAGTTCTCCTGTTATCTCACTGTCAGCGTATCAGGCCCATGACCGTATCCAGCATTTCAGTAGCGGTAGTGATTACTTTTGCCGAAGCTTCAAAGGCACTCTGGTACTTGATGAGATTTGCCATCTCCTCATCAAGAGATACGCCGGAATTGGACTCGCGAAGCGAATTGAGCTGCCGCAAATAACTGCTATTTTGATCCGTGGAATTGGCAGCATTTTCCACGTCGATGCCGACACTGCTGACAAAGGCATTGTAATAACTCGACATGGTTGCATTCGTCGTATCTCCGTCCACCGTAAAACTCAACGAAGTAGACTGCAGTTGAGCAATAGCCAGGGTATTGGTATTGTCTCCTGGCCCACTGACGGTGAGCGGATTCTCTCCAGCTGCCGCAATTTTATTGGCGGTAAGGGAAGTATTCAACGAGATATCGGCGCTTGTCGTATTTGCAGGATCGAAGAAATCGTTCTGGGTCCCATCCAATCCGTACCCGGAGCTATGCTGAGTGTTTACGCTGGTAACCAGCTGACGCGCCATCTCGTCGAGTTTCGCCAGGTAGCCCGGTACAATCTCATCCCGCACCTGAAGGGTACCACCTATTTCACCAAGGCTGTTGTCCGTACCACCGACCGTTGAGGTAATATCAGTGGTAGACCCTCCACCCACGGGAGTCAGCATGATATTATTGAGTCCCGTGCTGCTGTCAACCTCGGTTGATAGCGTGGCATAAGAGTTGCCCTGTACTAGCGGCTCACCACCTGGAAGCGTAACAGTCAACGTCCCATCACTCTGCTCGGAATAGCCGACTCCAACCTTTTTCGCCAGTTCCTGGGTAAGATAGTCCCGTTGGTCACGCAGTTCATTGGCATTTCCGCCCAAACGTTCGGTCTGGAGAATCTGATCATTGAGGGAGGCGATGCTCTTGGCTTTATCAGTAATATCGGCTGTTATCCCTTCAAGGGAACTGTTCGCACTTGAAAGGGAGTCGTTCAGATTCGTGTTCATCTGGTGAAAGGTATCCACCAGGGTTTGCGACCGGGACAACACTGCCTGACGCTCTGCAGTCCCCTGGGGAGTCACCGACAAGTCCTGCCATGAATTGAAAAAATCCTCGATGGATTGGCCGAGACCGTCGGTGGTCACATCGTTGAAATACGGTTCTATCTGAGAAAGAGCAGTCTGTTTCGTCTCACTCTCTCCATATTGGCTGTTACCCTTCACCAGCTGGAGCTGCAGGAGATCGTCATGACTCCTCTGCACCGTGGCAAGTTGCACTCCGGTCCCGAGAGAG
>JAQUHM010000022.1 GCA_028683595.1 Geobacteraceae bacterium
ATCTGTACCCTGGAATTTGAGGATCACCGGCCCCTCTATGAATGGTTCCTCGACGCACTCGGCATTTACCCTCCTCGCCAGATCGAGTTTGCCCGCCTCAATCTCAGCTATACCGTCATGAGCAAGCGCAAGCTTCTGGAGCTGGTTCGCGACCGTTACGTGAGCGGCTGGGACGATCCGCGCATGCCGACCCTGGTGGGGATGCAGCGGCGTGGCTACACGCCGGCGTCGATCAGAAATTTCTGCGAGCGGATCGGTGTTGGAAAGAACGACAGCTGGATCGAGATGGGAATACTCGAAGACTGCGTCCGGGAAGACCTGAACGAGAAGGCACCCCGGGCCATGGCTGTTATCGACCCCCTGCGCGTGGTGATTGAAAATTATCCCGAGGACTCCCAGGATGAATTCGAGGCACTCAATCATCCCAATGATCCCGCCATGGGCACCCGGAAGGTACCTTTCGCCCGGGAGATTTTCATCGAGCGGGATGACTTTCTCGAAGCCCCGCCCAAGGGTTTCTTCCGTCTTGCTCCCGGCCGTGAGGTTCGTCTGCGCTATGCCTATATCGTCAAGTGCACCGGGGTGGTAAAGGATGAGGCAACCGGCGAGATCCTCGAAGTTCGCTGCACGTATGATCCCGATTCACGCGGTGGAAGCGCAGCCGACGGCCGCAAGATCAAGGGGACCATACACTGGGTTTCCGTTGTCCATTCGGTTGCCGCCGAAGTGCGCCTTTATGATCGGCTTTTCACTGTGCCACAGCCGGGAAGTGATAAGGATGGCCAGGACTGGAAAACCTTCCTCAATCCCGACTCGCTGAAGACGCTCACCGGCTGCCGCCTTGAGCCGACCCTCGTTGACGCCAATCCGGGGGAAAGCTTTCAGTTCGAGCGTCAGGGTTATTTCATGGCAGATCCGGTTGATTCGAAGCCGGGTGCGCCTGTATTCAGCCGCATCGTTACCCTGCGTGACTCGTGGACCAAGAAATAATTGGGTTTTTAGTTTTTGGTTATTAGTTGGGGAAACGCCAAAAAAACGGATTAAGGATTACGGATTAAGAGGAGCGGCGGATTTTTAGTTTTTGGCTGGGGAAAAGGGTTTTACCTTTGTCCTAGAACCTCGTTCCTCGATCCTCAAACATCGAACCTTAAACCTTGAACTTGGAATCAGTTATAACTAAAAAACTGCCTTTTCTGGGAGGTTTTACATGGCATTACGCGTTTATAATACCCTTGCCGGCAGGAAGGAGGAATTTGTTCCTCAGGTGCCGGGCAAGGTTTCCATGTATGTGTGCGGAGTTACCGTCTACGACCATTGCCATATCGGCCATGCCCGTGCCAATGTGGTGTTCGATGTCATCTTCCGCTACCTCCGTCACAGCGGCTATGAGGTGACCTATGTCCGCAACTATACCGATGTGGACGACAAGATCATCAATCGCGCCAATAGTGAAGGGGTGGATTTCCGCGAGATAACCGAGCGCTTCATCAAGGAGTTTGACCGGGATATGGCCCAGCTCGGAGTGGCCATTCCCACCTGCCAGCCACGGGCAACGGAACATATCGACGACATCATCAAAATCGTTCAGACACTGGTGGACAAAGGTTTTGCCTATCCGTCCGGAGGGGATGTCTATTTCGATGTGGAAACCTATAAGGACTACCTGAAGCTCTCCAAGCGGAATCTGGACGACATGAAGGCCGGGGCCCGCATCGAAGTGGACGAGCGGAAGAATCACCCCATGGACTTCGTTCTCTGGAAAGAGGCAAAGCCGGGAGAGCCTTCCTGGGATTCGCCCTGGGGCAAGGGGCGACCGGGCTGGCACATCGAGTGTTCTGCCATGAGCATGCGTTTCCTCGGCGAAACCATCGACATCCACGGCGGCGGCAAAGACCTGGTCTTTCCCCATCATGAAAACGAGATTGCCCAGTCTGAGGCCGCTACCGGTCGACCTTTCGTCAAATACTGGCTCCATAACGGCTTCGTCAACATCAATTCGGAGAAAATGAGCAAGTCGCTTGGCAACTTCTTCACCATTAAAGAGGTGCTGGAAAGGTATGATGCCGAAGCGCTCCGCTTCTTCCTCATTACCGCCCATTATCGATCACCGCTCGATTTCTCCGATCAGAATGTGAAGGAGGCCGAGTCCGGTCTCGACAGGATTTATTCGGCTTTGGCGAAAATAGACGAGGTTGTTGCCGGCGTATCCGGCGAGCAACTCGCGGTCAAGGCTGCAAATCTGAAGGAAGTCGAACAGGAACTGCTGGAAAAGGTTGAGAATTTCTCCAGCCGCTTCCGGGAGGCAATGGACGACGATTTCAATACTGCCCAGGTCTTGGGACACATCTTTGACCTAGTACGTTCCGTCAACCGGGTCCTTGCCGAAAGCGGCAAGATTTCTGCGGATCTCAAGGCAATTCTGGCAAAGGCACGAAGGGTACTTGATGAAGCGGGCGAGGTACTCGGCATTTTCCGGACTCAACCGGATGTTTACCTGGAAAATGCCCGGGAGCGGAAGCTGGCGGAGCTTGGTATTTCACGGGAGGAAATAGAAAAGCTGATCGAGGAGCGGACAGCCGCGCGGAAGTCCCGCGACTTTGCCCGGGGCGACGAGATACGTGACTCGCTACTCGCCAGAAATATCGTACTGCTGGATTCTGCACAGGGAACGGTCTGGAGAATCAAGTAGGGAAAGGTTTGAGGTGCGAGGATCGAGGTTCAAGGTTGAAAAGCCTTTGTTTCGAGCTGCGTTTTACCCTTTAATCCTTATCCCTTACCCTTGCATCCCTGATCCCTAACTCAAAAGAGGAGCCGGTTATCTCGGCACCTCTTTTTTTTATCGTATCGGACACCATTAGGCAGCCTTGTTTTCGACTTGCGGATTGGCCCACTTGCTCTTGAACAGTTCCATGGCTTCCCGCAAGATGTCGGACATGCTTTTCTCGGTGGTCTGCATAATCATCTGGAGCATTTCCCGCTCTTCATCGCTTATTCTCATGGAAATGACATTATAACGAGGATGTTCTCGCATTCTCCCCATCTTTACTTCCTCCTCCGTACTCCGGACATTCCAGTTTTTAGTATAGATAAACGAACACTGTTTTAATGCTATATCCATGCCAATGTTCAATTTAGGAGAGTGAACGCTGAAAGGGCGCCCTGCTTGGGGATTTGCAGCATATTTTCAGCAGAGGTTTTTGTCATTTGAGACGGGTTGGTGTGTCATCTCTGATACGGTTTTTTTGCAAAAATGCACAATACGCTCACCCCCATTCCCTGAGAAAAGGGGTGCCGACACGGGCTGTTCGCTTTTTGTTATTTCAGGAGCCGGCAAAAAAACACCCTAGTGACCAGGAGGGTAGGTCAACTAGGGCACAAAGGAAGTCTTGCGACTCCCGCAACTTCTATATATATTATAATAACGATTTATATGGTTGGCAAGGGTTTTTTCTCGCATGGCGATATTTTTCTTCGGTTGCCACCCCTGCGCCTTTTGTGGTATAAAATTCGCACAAGTTCCCAAAAGGAAAGGATATACTTTCCCGGGATTCAAGATATTTTTCGCTCCTTTGCGGGCTTTTTTGTTTTTTGGTCCAGTTAGTTTCCACGGGTGAGTCCATGTCTTGCTTTACCTTCACATCTCGCAGCGGTTTTGCAGCAGTCCTTGCATACCTGTGTCCGGTGCTTCTTGCTGTCCTGCTTCTTTTGTCGTTACTGGCTCCGCTTGCTGCTTCTGCCCGGAACCTTCCCTTTCTGACGAGTCCCCCTCTCGGTGAGAGCTGGTTCGGTATCTATTTCAATGACGAACGGACCGGCTTTGCCCACCTGGTAATCAGCGAGGTTCCGACCGGCTACCTGATTGAGAGTGACAGCTCGGTGAAAATGTCCGGCTTCGGCTTTTCCCGGGAAGCCTCGGCACGGGAAAGCTATCAGGTCAATCGGGACCTGTCGCTGCAATCTTTCGAGGTTTCACAGACCATCGACGGCAGTTTCATGAAGCTGAACGGCCAGGTTGGTGAGAAAGCCATCAGCGTGACCACGGAAACCAAGGGAAACCGTAGCGAAAAGAAGCTCCCGATCAAGAAGAAAGTCTTCCCGCCCGCAGTGCTTAACCTCTATCCTCTTTTCCAGAAAGCAGTGGCCGGAAAGAAGTTTCGCGTCAGCATGTTTGATCCGGAATCGGTTGCGGTGAAGGATGTCAGTATTACCGTGGTGGGCCTCGAGACTGTTGATGGTCGGGATGCCCTCCATCTTCGCAACAACCTCTATCCGTTTGTGGACAATGACATCTGGGTGGATTCGGCCGGTGACACCCTCCGGGAATCGGTGCGTGACGGCTGGATCGAAACAAGGGCGGAGAATGAATCCGTTGCCCGGGCATTCCTGTCCGAGGCGGCCATCGCCAAAAAGGACATGATCCTCGACTTCAGCCTGGTGCCGGTTGACAAGCCGATCGAGCATCCTGCGTCCCTCAGAGCCATGACACTGGAGCTTTCCGGCTTCGCGGAGAACCTTCCGCTCATTTCCGACTCTGTACAAAAAGCGGAACGTCTGGAGGGGGGCAAGGTCCTCTTTTCCATTGACATCTCAAACCCTCGGGCAGCTGCAGCTTGCACAGTTCCGGCCGAAGAAGCCCCGGACCTGAAGGCGTACCTGGAAGCAACAGACCGCATCCTGGCCGACAACCCGGAGATTGTCCGCCAAAAAACGGAAATTCTTGCAGGGACGAAGGATCCCCTTCCAGTGGTCGCGAAGCTTGTCCTCTGGGTGGCCGACTACGTGAAAGATACCATTACCGACAGCCAGACACCCCTGGAGACCCTCGAAACACGCAGCGGTAACTGCCAGTCCCATGCCCGGCTGTATGTCTCTCTTGCCCGGGCCGCGGGGGTTCCGACCCGCTTCGTATCCGGCCTGGTCTATGTCGAGGGAAAAGGATTCCTCTACCACAGCTGGGCCGAAAGCTACGTCGGCTACTGGCTTCCGGTTGATCCGACCTTTAACGAGGTTCCGGCCAATGTCACTCACCTCAAGCTTGCGGAGGGTGACTCTCCTGACGATTTGGCGCCGCTGGCCGGTATTATCGGCGTGGTGAAGGCGCGGGTTGTTGATTTGGAATACGAGAAATAGTTCAATTACGTGAGACGTAAGACGTGAGAGTAAAGAAGTTTCTTCGCCTTGCACAAGGACAAACCGAGACGAAAAAAATCAAATACATGTAAAACCTTTGTTAGCCACGGATGCACACGCTTACGCGGATAGACAGAGCTACAGCGCGCAGGCACGGATGAACACAGATAAAAAACGAACCGAAAAACTTGGTTTTAAGGCATTATGTTTTTGATAGATTCTATCCGTGCAAAATTACTTTTTTCTTAAAAGACTCTATTTTTATTGGAAGGACACACCATGGAATACAAAGAAACATTGAACCTGCCGTCTACCGGCTTCCCCATGAAGGCCAATCTCACCCAGAAGGAGGTTGAAATCCTCGGAAAATGGGCGGAGATCGGACTCTATGAAAAGCTGACCGAAGCGGGCAGGGAAAAGCCGAAATACATACTCCATGACGGTCCTCCCTACGCCAACGGCCATATCCATATCGGCCATTCCCTCAATAAGATCCTGAAGGATGTCGTGCTGAAGAGCAAACGGATGAGTGGTTTCGAAGCGCCGTATGTGCCGGGTTGGGATTGCCATGGCCTGCCCATCGAATTGCAGGTGGAGAAGAACCTTGGTTCAAAGAAACACCAGCTCTCCAAGGCAGAGATGAGGCAGCTTTGTCGCGATTATGCCGCCAAGTTCGTGGATATACAGAGCAAGGAATTCGAACGGCTCGGCATCCTGGGTGAATGGGAAAACCCTTACCTTACGATGAACTACCTCTACGAGGGTATCACCGCCCGGGAGTTGGCCGAATTCGCCGCCAACGGCGGACTCTTCAAGGGCAAGAAGCCGGTCCACTGGTGTTCCTCCTGCAGTACCGCCCTGGCCGAGGCCGAGGTGGAGTATGCCGATCACCGCTCCCCGTCCATTTACGTGAAATTTCCTCTCAAGGACGATGTTTCCGGCGAGGTTCCTGCCTTGGCGGGCAAGAATGCTTCCCTGGTTATCTGGACCACGACTCCCTGGACCCTGCCGGCCAACTTGGCGATCAGCCTCCATCCCGAATTCGACTACGTGGCCCTGGACACCGGCAGTGAGGTCCTGATTGTTGCTGCCGGACTGCTCGATTCCTTCCGCAAGGGGACCGGTGTTGACGGCGAGGTGATTGCCACCTTCAAGGGTGAAATTCTTGAGAAGAAAAACTGCCGGCATCCCTTCTACGATCAGGATTCCGTCATTCTTCTCGGCGAACATGTCACCCTGGAGGCGGGCACCGGCTGCGTGCACACGGCTCCCGGCCACGGCCAGGACGACTACGAGGTCGGCCTCCGCTATGGTCTGGACATCTACAACCCGGTGGACAACCGGGGACGCTTCCTGGAAAATGTCCAGTTCTTTGCCGGCCAAGCAGTGTTCGACGCCAACAAGAGCGTCATTGAAAAGCTCACCGAAACCGGCATGCTGCTGGGTGTCAGTGAGATCAGCCACTCCTATCCCCACTGCTGGCGCTGCAAGAAACCGATCATCTTCCGTGCCACCGAGCAGTGGTTCATCAGTATGAAGGCCAATGGCCTGCGGGAAAAGGCCCTGGAAGAAATCAACAAAGTCAACTGGATTCCCCGCTGGGGGAAAGACCGTATCTACGGCATGGTGGAAGGGCGTCCCGACTGGTGCATCTCCCGCCAGCGCTCCTGGGGGGTTCCCATCACCGCCTTCCTCTGCCAAGGCTGCGGCGAGGCCATTGCCGACCCGACCGCCATGCGCCACGTGGCGGATCTTTTCACGCAATCCGGTTCCGACATCTGGTACCAGCGCGAAGCGCGGGAACTGCTCCCGGAAGGCTTCACCTGCCCCTCATGCGGCAGCGACAAGCTGGAAAAAGAGATGGACATCCTCGATGTCTGGTTCGACTCCGGTGTCTCCCATGCCGCTGTTCTGGAAACACGCGACAACCTCAGATCTCCGGCAGACCTGTACCTGGAGGGAAGCGACCAGCATCGCGGCTGGTTCCATTCATCTCTGCTGGTAAGCGTTGGCACCCGCAGTCGTGCCCCGTACCGGAGCGTGCTCACCCACGGCTTCGTCCTGGACGGTGCCGGCCGCAAGATGAGCAAATCCCTCGGAAACGTTACCGCTCCTGACGATGTGATCAAGAAATTCGGTGCCGATGTGCTCCGCCTCTGGGTGGCTGCCCAGGATTACCGCGATGACAACCGCATCTCCCAGGAGATCCTGACCCGCGTCTCCGAGGCCTATCGCCGCATTCGCAACACCTGCCGCTATATCCTCGGCAACATCAGTGATTTCGATCCGGCTGCCGATGCGGTGCCGTTTGGCGAAATGCTCGAAATCGACCGCTGGGCTCTCCACCAGCTGGAGATCCTCAAGGAGCGGATCCTCAAGGCTTATGACGACATGGAGTACCACACTATCTACCAGTCGATCAATTCCTTCTGCAGCGTGGAGATGAGTGCCTTCTACCTGGATATCCTCAAGGACCGGCTCTACTCCAGCCGCCGCGACTCCCTGAAGCGCCGCAGCGCCCAGACGGTCCTCTACCAGATCATCGACTCCCTGGTGAGGCTGATGGCCCCGGTTCTTTCCTTCACCGCCGACGAAGTCTGGTGGCACATGCCGAAACAGAACGTCGAAAGCATCCATCTGGCAGAATTCCCCGTCTTGGTGCCGGAACAGCGCGACGACCGCCTCATGGAGCGCTGGAATACCATTATCCGTGTTCGCGGAGAGGTTTCCAAGGCTCTGGAACTGGCCCGTGTCCAAAAGACCATCGGACACTCCCTCGATGCTGCCGTAACCCTCAGCGCACCGGCCGAACTGCAAGCATTCCTCAGCGAATACCGCGATGAACTGAAGAGCATTTTCATCGTATCGAAAGTGTCGCTGGTTGAGGATCTTCAAGGCGAGTACATGGCAGCGGAAGGCATAGAGGGTATCAGGATCAAGGTAGAGGCGGCACCCGGCGTGAAATGCGAACGCTGCTGGTGTTATGACGAAGCAATCGGAACCAGTGCCGAGCATCCGACCATCTGCCCGAAATGTCTTGAGGCGGTGGAAAAACAGGATTAAGGAGCGAGGAAAGAGGAAAGAGGAAAGAGGAAAGAGGAAAGACGCGTTCAAGCTTTAAAGTACTTTTCCTCGATCCCCGATCCTCGAACCTTTGTCCTTTAACCTCGAACCTTTATCCTTTAACCTTTAACCTCGAACCTCGAACCTTTATCCTTTAACCTCGAACCTCGATCTTCTGACCTTTATCCTGAAATCCGAGAAAGTTGCCTTCCTCCGTCCCCATTCCCAACCCGAGGCCCTGATCCATGACAATGAAAAACAAATACCTGTTCCTCGCCACCATCGCCATTCTGCTGATTGTTCTGGACCAGGCAACCAAGCTCATCATCGTCCGGACCATGCCTCTGCACAGCACCATTCCGGTAATCCCGGATATCTTCGACATCGTCCATGCCCGCAACCAGGGAGCGGCCTTCGGGGTTCTCCGTGACACCAGCATCAGGCTGCCGTTCCTGATCGGCGTCTCTCTTCTGGCAGTGATCGTCATCGCGATCTTCTTCCGCAAGCTCCGGCCCGACCAGAAACTCAGCGCCTGGGGATTGTCGCTGGTTCTTTCCGGTGCGGTGGGAAATCTCATCGACCGGGTCCGGCTCGGCGAGGTAGTCGACTTCCTCAACGTACACTGGTACGAGCACTTCTGGCCCGCCTTCAACGTCGCCGACTCGGCCATCTGCATCGGGGTCGGGCTGCTTGTGATTGACATGTTGTTGGAAGAGAGAAGGAAGAAGAAGCAGTTTTGAGGATAAAGGAGCGAGGAACGAGGAAACTCACTTGGAAAATATAAGCGCTTTTCCTCGTTCCTTTGACCTTTTTCCTTTAACCTAACCCCTAAACCAGATAGTAATTTCGATACCATTCCACAAACCGGCCAATCCCTTCTTCAATCGGCGTTTTCGGCGCAAAGCCCACATCCCGCATCAGATCGTCCACATCCGCGCAGGTGGCGGGAACGTCTCCCGGTTGAATGGGGAGCAGGTTCCTGACGGCCTTCTTTCCCAGCTTTTCCTCCAGTACTTCGATGAATCGCAGCAGTTCCACCGGGTTGTTGTTACCGATATTGTAGATCCGGTACGGCGCGTAGCTGGTGCCGGGATCGGGGGCTTCACCGCTCCAGGCCCGGTTTGCCGTTGCGGTCCGGTCTGTGACCCGAATCACACCCTCCACGATATCGTCCACATACGTGAAATCCCGCCGCATCTTTCCTTCATTGTACACATCGATCGGTTTCCCCTCCAGGATTGCCCGCGTGAAGAGAAACAGCGCCATGTCGGGACGTCCCCAGGGGCCGTACACGGTGAAGAAGCGGAGGCCGGTGCAGGGGATTTTATAGAGGCTGGCATAGGTGTGGGCCATGAGTTCGTTGGCCTTCTTGGTGGCGGCATAGAGTGATACCGGATGGTCTACGTTGTGGTGAACGGAAAAGGGCATCAGGGTGTTGGCTCCATATACGGAACTGGAAGAGGCATAGACCAGGTGTTCCACCCCGTTGTGCCGGCACCCTTCCAGGATATTCATAAACCCGCTGATGTTGCTGTCGATGTAGGCATGCGGGTTCACCAAGGAGTAACGGACCCCGGCCTGGGCGGCCAGGTGTACAACCTTGCTGAACTGCCCTTCCGCAAACAGCCGCGCCATCCCCTCCTGGTCTGCCAGGTCGCCCCTGGCAAAGGTAAAGCCGCCACAACCTTCCAACTGCTTCAGGCGCGCTTCCTTCAAGGATACGTCATAATAGTCGTTCAGGTTATCGAAGCCTACAACCTCGTCGCCCCGCTCCAGCAGGCGTCGTGTCAGGTGAAAGCCGATAAAACCGGCAGCGCCGGTTACGAGAATCTTGGCCATGAAAAATCCCCCTGTAAAATCAGTGATGAGTTTTGAGTTTTAAGTTGAATTCAAAAAAGTAAGACGCAAGATGTGAGACGTGAGACGAACGAGCGGGTTTACAACTCATAACTCATAACTGCCTCTATTTGTCCTGCAGCATAATAAACCCCATCTGCCGGCCGGTTTCGCCGTTATCGCGACGGTAGGAGAAGAACAGGTCTTTCTCGCAGGAGACGCAGAGGGAGCTTGCATCCACGTTCTTTTCTTCGAGGCCGGCACGGAGCAGCTGATTGCGGTTGGCTTCCGTCAGGTTCAGTCGCCATTTCCCGGGACCCGATTCCTTGGCAAAGGATTCGAAGGGCATTGTCCCGGCGCGAAATGCCTCCACTACCGGGGCATCCACTTCGTAGCAGCAGGAGCCGATTGCCGGACCGATCGCGGCCAGGATGGTGCCGGGATCAGAGCCGAAAACAGAGCTCATTGCATCGACCCCTTTTCTGGCGATTCCCTGGGCGGTTCCCTTCCAGCCAGCATGAAGTGCTGCAATCACCTGCTTCACCGGGTCCAGGAGCAGGATCGGAACGCAGTCCGCCACGCAGATCCCGATCATCATCCCGGGCTGATTGGTGACGATGCCGTCGCACTCCAGCTTCAGGAAGTGGGAAAAATCATCATTGGGCTCGTCAAGCACCAGCAGGTCTGCGCCATGCACCTGTGTAACGGTAACAAGCCTGTCCAGTCGGGTGCCAAAGGCCCTTGTCAGGATGCTGCGGTTCCCCTCGACGCTATGACAGGAATCCTGGGTCGAGAGACCCAGGTTCAGAGAGTTGTAGGGCGGGCGCGATACTCCCTCATGGCGGGTGGTAAATCCCTGGACCGAAATGCCCGGGGCGGCCAGCAGTCGCGAGCCAAAATAGTGGACCTTGCCTGATTTCTGTAACTGCACGGAAACTCCTTTATAGAGGCGGGTAATAGTTTTGAGTTTTTAGTTGTAATGCGTAGCACGTGAGAGGTAAGAAGTGAGATGTGAGACGAAAACCTGCCCCCTCAACCGGACATCGGCCGCCCTTTCGCTTTTGGAGAGGGCATTACGTCGTTTTTCGTCTTACGTCTGACATCTCACGTCTCACTGCCTTTATCCAAGTGTTCAAGTATCTTCGCCATGTCTTCCGGCAGCGGGGAGGAAAATTCCAGGTACTCTCCGCTGATCGGATGGAGAAAGCCGAGGGTGCGGGCGTGGAGAGCCTGGCGACCCAGTTTTCGAATCAGGGCCTTAAGCGTCTGGTCCTTCAGTGCAGTGAGGCGGCCGGAACCGCCGTAGACCGGGTCTCCCAGCAGCGGAAACCCCGCTTCAGAGAGGTGGACGCGAATCTGGTGGGTGCGGCCGGTTTCAAGTCGCTGTTCCATGGCCGTAACAGGACCATAGCGTCCGATCACCTTCCAATGGGTAACGGCATGTTTGCCATGTCGCGCGGAGCCGGACATCTTTTTTCGATCCACCGGGTGACGGCCTATCTCCGACTCGATCCGTCCCTTGTCGGTCTTGGGCGAGCCGTACACCAGGGCAATATAGACCCGCTTGATGCTGTGTTCCTGGAATTGCCGGGCCAGTTCGAGGTGGGAACGGTCGTGCTTTGCCACCACGATGACACCGGTGGTGTCCTTGTCAATACGGTGCACAATACCCGGGCGAATCTCGCCGCCAATGCCGGAAAGATCGTCGCAGTGAGACAGGAGCGCGTTCACCAGGGTTCCGTCAGGATTCCCGGCACCGGGATGCACCGACATTCCGGCAGCCTTGTCCACTACCACAAGGTCACTGTCCTCGTAAAGGATCGTGAGGGGAATTTCTTCGGCTTGAGGAACGGCAGGTGCGAGAGGGGGGATTTCGATAAAGATCTGCTCGCTGCCCTTCAGTTTCTGGGAAGGTCTGGCCGGGGCACCATTCACCGTGATCATGCCTGACTCAATCAGGCGTTGGACCGCGGAGCGGGTAAGATCGGGAACCTCGCGGGTGATAAACTGGTCGAGGCGTTCCGGCGAATTGTCAGAGGGGTACATCAGTTCTATGCTTTTCACTGATACAGGATACAGGAGTTCAGGGGGAAAAAACAGTTTTAAGTTTTGAGTTTTGAGAAAGTGAAACGGAAAGGGTCATATTTACAGAGCAACGTTGAACCCAATGGTCGGGCCAAAGACGTTTATGCCATAATTATTGGTTTTCGGTTCAGAAAGATAAAGGTTTGATATGTGCATATACGTAATTCCGACAGAAACGCTGTAGCGTGGGTTGAAGTTGTAGCGCACTCCGGCGCCAAAGTTCATATTGAATGTAAGATCCTGGCCTTGTGCATATTTAACCCCTTCCGGGCCTTTTGCATCCACAAACCCCACCCCGAACCGTGTTTCAAGGTAAGGAGCAACTCTCCAGTTACGCTGAACGAAATTGTAACGTAAACCCATCATATAGGCCGCATATCTGGATTCCGGACCTTGCGTGATGATTGTATAGGAACCGCTGAACGTTAGATCGCAGTTTCCTCGCAAAAACAGAGGACCGTTTACGTCGTATAGTTGCCATCTGAGAGAGAGGATGAGCGGCACCAGTGTATAGTCGAGAGGGACGCGTGCCCATTTATCACCCATGAAGTCATTAAATATAAAAGGCATGTTGTAGGGAAGCAATCCGACATCAAAAGAAAACTCGAGTTTGTTCTTGTAGTAAATTTGATCATTGAAATCGGCAGGTTCCTTTGTCTCGTCGGCAAATGATGGAGTCGAAAGAAATAAAACAATTAGTGCAAGAAAGAACAATCTTTGTAACTTTAGCACCATGTCCGAAGTAACCATCGAACGATCCTCCTCGAAAAATGGGAATTTCAATGTTTGTAGACATACGGATTACGGTGTGCGGGGAAAACTTGTTCTACGTTCAAGGTGAGTGGATCACAAGATACGAGACTTTTGCCGCAGATTTTCACGGATAGAAGCGTAAAAACCTTTTATCTACAGGGATAAAGGGGATAACGTCAAAAACAAATAAAGGTTTTATTCTCTAAACCTGAAGTATCTGATTGTGCCACAAACAAGATTCCTTGCCTCTGTTTGCAACAGGGCCGAAGAGGAAAACAGAAATAGAAATAAAAGGTTTTTATCCCCTTAATCCCCTTCATCCCTGTTAAAACGCCTTTCGGGGTTAAGGCTTTCATCCGTGTTCATTTGTGTACATCCGTGGCAGAAAAAGAAAGATTCCTCCTTGGGTCAAAATGACAAGAGAGAAATCTTTCAGTTCGTTACCTCCAACCAAAAGCCAAAAACATTTTTTCCTCGCTCCATACCCCTTAATTCGGATCCTCGCCTTGCATCAATCACCGGTATCGGTAACTCAACTGCACCGAGACAAGCTGATTGGTGCGATCCTGGCCGCCGACCAGATCCTTGTTCCGTACCCTTTCCACGCCGTAGCGGAGGGCGCAGTCAAAGTCTTCGGCAAGGGGGAAGGTCCACGTTGCCCGGGCGGAGTCTTTCCGCTCCACGGCCTGCATGGTGCCATTGACCGGGACGCGGCCCAGGTTGCCCCGTTCGCCGTGCCAGTACTCCAGGGCCAAGTTGTTCCGGGCGGTGAACCAGTGGCTGTAACGGAAAAAGAACTCCTCGGCCGCGCCGCCCTGCGAGTGTCCGATCGGCTGGTCGTGATAGAGGTAGCCTTCGGGGAAAGTGCCGTTGGTGTAGAGAATTGCATTGCCGAGGAAGTATTCGAAGCGCAGGTCGTCTTTACCGCTTGTGGTCAGGCGCGGAATGTAGAAGCCGGCCACGTAGCTTTCGACAATCGGCCAGAAGGAGGCGGCGTCCTCACCGGAGAATTCACCGTAGACCTCGGTGTTGCGGAGAAAAGGGATGCGGAAGCGGAGCTCGAGCCCGGCCAGCGAGTTGGAGTTGTCGTTGTTGGTGCCGCCGATAAAACCGCGCACCAGGCTGCCGAAGGAGTTGTTCACGCCCGTTCCGCCCACCTGGCGGCCCAGGTTCAGACCAACCTCGACGAAGTCGGCCGGTTTCACCGAAAGCTTGCTGGCCAGGTAGTAGGGGTGACGAATGCCGCGAGTGGTTGTGACTTCGTCCAGACGGGCAAAGATCAGGGAGTATTTAAAGGCACCGACCCAGGGGAGGAGGATCGGCTCAGGGCTGGAAAGCTTGATCTGGTCGAAGTTGCGGGCATTGTTGGTCAGGGTGATGTTTCCCCGGTAGCCAAGTCCCAGCCAGTTGGCATCGCGACCCACCTCCAGTTCCACTGCGTCATTCCCCACCTTTACGTAGCCCTTGTTGATCCGGGCCTGGAACATGCTGTCCCCTTCCGCATAGAGAGCCATCGGTTCCACCAGTGCCGCGGCCCAGCGGCCGGCATAGAGTTCGGTGGTGAAGCGGAGTTCGCCATTGCTGCCCCTGCGGTAGATCACCCCTTCGTTGTTCTCCACCAGCGGGGTTCCTTCGCTGCCGTGCTGGTGCGCTGAAGAAGGATAGGGATTTTTCGGCCGCAGCCCATGGCCGATGCCGAATACGCCGTCGTCCCCTGGATCATACACCGGTCGCTCATAGCTGCGGGGAACGCCATCCACATACAGGTAGCGGGCCCGGGCCGAAGAGAGGAGATTGTAATCAAAATTCGGAGCGGATTCCGGATCTTTGTAGAGTTTTGCCTCCCGCGCCACCGCCTTGCGGGTTTCCACCAGCAGATCGGTCACCAGCGGTGACACCGACAGGTCGGGGTTCTTGGAAAAATTCTCCTGCGCTTCCATGAGCAGTCGGGCCGCCTCGGCCCGGGTAAAGGGCCGGATCCCTTTCACATCGCTCTTGATCAGCCCGTATCCGGCCAGCTTGTCCAGCCATTCGTACACCGGGCTGTCCAGGGGGATATTGTTGGAAGCAACGGTCCAGGCCTCGGCAGGGGAAGAGAGCCCGATACACAGGAAGCAGAGAGCAAATATCGGCAGCAGGAATCTATTATGCATGAAAACCCTCCGAGCTTAATTGTTAAAATCGTGTAACTATAAAACAAATAATGTGAAAACTCAAGATTATCTGTTCACTGGGGTACGGAGAAAGGGGCGAGGTTCGAGGCGCGAGGAAAAACTGTTTTTAGTTTTGGGTTGGAAGAAACTAAACTGAAACATTTCTCTTTTGCCATTCCGATTGGGCGTAGGCGAGGAAGCTTTCTTTTTTTGCCGCCGAGAAGGTGGCAGATATAACCGCTCCTGTCTCTCGCAGAGTTCACACGGCGCAGCAGCTTAAGCGAAGGCGGAGAGGACACAGAGGGAACCTAAAACCTTCAGAATATTATTTACCTTTGCTTTTATCTGCGTCCTCTACTCCTTCGCAAATGCTTCGGCGCACACGTGTGGTCTCGAGTGAACGAAGTGAACGGGCGAGAGACAGGGTTTGCGTTTTACTTTTTGCTGTTAACTCAAAATTCAAAACAAAAAACTCAAAACTGCCTTTACTCTCTCTGTGTATCTGTGGCCTTAACTCCGGAAAAGAAAGGTAACAGGGACAAACTCTCTCCCGGTTGGTCGAGATGGCAAACTACTTCTCACGTCTCCCATCTCACGTCTCCCATCTCACGTCTTACTTTATTAGCTTTCAACGAAAAACTAAAATACCCCCCGCACGACGATGACCATGAGTACGGTCAGCACCGAGCCCAGTATCACCTGTGCCGGCATTTTCCCTTTTATCATAACCACCTTCAGTGCCAGATAGATGTTGAGGCCTTTCAGGATGGAAAGGGTCAGGGTCGGGGTCGGGGAGAGTTGCCAGGCAATGATCATGATGAGAGCGCTGATGCCGATAACCAGGTAGTCGAGGCCGGAGAGGAAATGTTCACCCGGTTCCCGGAAAAGAAGATGAAGCCCTACCAGTGCCAGCAGGCAGAGGTGGATAATGCTGCGCAGGTTTTCTAAGAGGATGTTTGAGTCGAATTGGGCATCCGGCTCCTGGTTCAGGACAAAGGTTATAAGGAGAATCGACACGGCGAGCATTGCCATGAAGAAGTGATTTTTGATGTCCCGGGTACCATAGAGGGTGGCCAGGCTGCCGACAAGCATGATGCCCCCTACCTGTATCGTGACGGAGTTGGTGGAGTCAATGCCGGTACAGAGAAAAGCTGCCAGCAGGAAATAGACAAAGATCAGGACGGTGGCCACCGGGGCAATGCGCCGTGCTGACCGGGAAAGACGCCGGAACAGGGGGGTGCCTCGCAGGGTTTTCATGGAGTGCATCCCTACCGTTATCAGGGTGTTGGTGCGGTGCCGGAGAAGGGTGATGAGGGTGTAAAAGGCTGCCATGGCCCCTGCGAAAGCCAGGAGCAGGGCAGGCCCGCTCCAGGCGCGGCAGAGAATGGCAAATCCGGCCAGGATCAGGGAGATGCCGTAGATGATAGTGACCGTATGCCGATGGTCGAGTCCCAGGTCGAGGAAACGATGGTGCACATGGGTTTTATCGGGAGAAAAGGGGTTCTTTCTTTTCAGCATGCGGCTGCCCATGACCCTGATTGTATCGGCGATGGGAAGACCAAGGATCAGAACTGGAATCAGGGGCTGGATTTCCGACCCGGGTGACTGGGTGAGGAGAACGGTGAGGAAGGCAATAACGAAGCCGATCAGCAGGCTCCCGGTATCTCCCATAAAGATCCGTGCCGGGTGGATATTGTATTTGAGGAATCCGAGCACACCGCCCAGAAGTGCCGCACAGAGGCAAATCATCAGGGCGTTGTCGGTAAGGTAGCTGAGGATCAGCAGTGCGGCCAGGGCAATGGTGGAAATGCCGCCGGCCAATCCATCGAGACCATCCATGAGGTTGAAGGCGTTGATAATCCCCACGACGGCCAGGATGGTAAAGGGGACGGTCAGCAATTCGGGAACCATCAGGGTGCCGAAGCCGAACAGGTTTCCCAGTGAGGAAATGGTGATGTGCCCCACGGTAATGGTGATAATGCAGGCAATAATCTGTCCGATGAATTTCTTCTTTGGAGAAAGTCCGTAGAGGTCATCGATGAAACCGGTGAAGAAAATGATCAGCGATCCGGCCAGGATTCCGCGCACTTCACGGGTCATATCCATGTAGACGAGAAGTGAAAAGAGCCAGGCTATGCAGATGGCTACCCCGCCGATCCGGGGAACGGCCCGCTTGTGTACCTTGCGCTCATCGGGGATATCCACGGCACCGGTATCAATGGCCCAGCGCTGGAGATACGGTACCATAATAATGGCGGTAAACAGGGCGATGATAAACATATAGAGACTGTTGATGGCGTACATAAGACTTTCCTTCAGGTGCTTGCTGCAAAAGCAGATTGAAGTGCTTCGGGGAAAGGCATCATTGTCAAGATGTCCCCCGGCTGATTCACTGCGGAGTAACAACAACGCACGTCGGCTGCTGCCGTGCTAGTGCTCGCAATAAATGCGCCAACCTGATGCTCCGTGCTGATTCCGTTTCAGGAGAGGCAGTTCCCGGATTACGCTGCTTCCCGGCCGGGTGCCTTCCGATTGTGCCGAAAACGAGTCAATTTTATGGTACTTATCGGGGTGGGGTGTCAAAAACTTGAGTAAAAAGTATGGCGGAACGAATACTGAATGCGGATTACATGAAGGAACAGCGGATTATGGTCTACTGCTGCATTAAAAAATGTACCCCTTGACAATAATCCCCAGCAGGGCGGTGAGGACTCCGCCGACAACTAATTGCGCCGGTTTCGGGCCGTCGGAGGTGGCGACCTTCAGCGCCAGGAACAGGATGATCCCTTTTGCCACGATTACCGGCAGGTCCTCGTTGATGGAAATCTGGGAAGAAACCAGGATGATGAAAGTGCCGAGACCAATGATAAGAAAATCAACGCTTAAGAGGAGATGTTCTCTCGGTTTGCGGAAGGTGAAGCGCAGCAGCACGAGGGCGCTCATGCCGGCCAGGAGGATGTTCGATAGTTCCTGGAGGTTTAGTCCGCTGACTATCACGCGGGAGTCATTGTTGCTGACCAGGAAGATGATCAGAAGAATAGCAAAGAAGGTCATGGCCAGGACGTAATGGTTGCTCATATCTTTCGTGAAGAAGATCAGGGTCAGGCACCCGATAAATAGGGCTGTTCCGGCCCGCAGCGTCAGGAGGTCGGGATCGGAGCAGGACAGGGCGGCCAGAAAGAGGTACGCGAGGGTCAGGAAAATGGACACCGGGGTTGTTGCGGCCACGAATCGTGCAAGGCGTCGATAGGTGAGAGACGTGCGGATCGGGGCCGAAGAATCCTTCCGCAGGAAAGGGAGGTAATGACGGAATCTTCGAAGCAGGAGCATATTCAGGTAGAACAGGGTCATGAGCGCGGCAAAAAACACGAGGAGGAAATTGTCTTCCCAGTTGCGTGCCAGGATTGCAACGGTGGCCCAGAGTATCGACAGTCCATAGATGAGGATTACCGTGTAGCGGTGTTTCAGCCCCAGTTCGAGAAAGTTGTGATGCAGATGTGTCCGGTCCGGGGAAAAGGGGCTTTTTCCTTGAAAAACCCGGCGGCCCATGACACGCAGGGTGTCAACGATCGGGATGCCGAGAATCAGTACCGGAATGATAGGCGCTACGTTGCTGCCCGGGGCCTGGGTAATCATGATGGCCAGGAAGGCGATAACGAATCCGACTACCAGGCTGCCGGTGTCGCCCATGAAGATCTTGGCGGGAAACAGGTTGTATTTGAGAAAGCCGAGGATTGCACCCAGGAGCGCGGCGCTGACCGCCATGGTCATGAGATTGCCCGACAGGTGGCCAAGAATCAGGAAGGCGGTCAGGGCTATCACCGAAATGCCGCCGACCAGCCCGTCCAGTCCGTCCATGAGGTTGAAGGCGTTGACGACCCCCGCCACGGCCAGGACGGTAAAGGGGGCCCCAAGCCACGGTGGGAGGAGAATCGTCTCGCCGCCGAAGATGTTTCCCAGCGAAGAGATATAGAGGTGACCGACGATGACCGTTATAAGGCAGGCGGCAATCTGGCCCAGGAACTTTTTCTTTGGGGAAAGACCATAGAGATCGTCGATGAGACCGGTAAAAAAGATTATCAAGGTTCCGGCCATGATTCCCCGGACCTGCTGGGTCATGTCTACATAAACGAGGAGCGAAAAGAACCAGCCCATGCAGATGGCCACTCCGCCGATGCGGGGAATCGCCTTCTTGTGAACCTTGCGCGAGTCCGGTGCGTCCAACGCTCCGGTGTCAACTGCCCAGCGTACCAGGAATGGAACCATGATCATCGAGGAAAAAAGTGCAATAAGGAATATATAGAGGAGGTGAATCACTCCCATAAGAGGTTCTCTCCGGTCTTCAGAGTTTTCAGGGTTTTTGCAGAGGGTAGCGAGTTAACGAGCGATGGAAAATTAAGTTTTGCTGAAGGCAGGGAGTAGAATATCCGATTGATTCCTCATGAACAAGAAAAAAATAAAATATACTATCATTGAAATTAATACATGTATGTGATGTGTGGATGTAGTCGGAAAAAGTTGGTGTGGCTTACCTTGAAGAGTGAGAAATGTGAGAATTCAGAACGCAGAACTCAAAACTGAGGAGAGCGCCTTTTTTGCGCTCTCCTCACCATGTACCAGGCGGATCTCTTTCGGTTTCTTGCGCATGCGTCGGACAAAGTCCACCAGGTTCTTCTGGTCGGCATGGGCCGAATAGCCGCTGATGGTATGGATCTTGGCGCGGATTGGATAGCGCTGGCCGTCAAAGACCACATAGCCCCCTTTCGGTCCGTATTCCTGGATGTTTCGCCCCGGTGTTCCTGCGGCCTGGTACCCGACGAACAGTACATCGGTGCGTGAGTCGCCGAGCAGTGCCTTGAGGTAGTTGACGATGCGGCCGCCACTGCACATGCCGCCTGCAGCGATCACCACGCATGGACGAGCGGTCTTGCACAGGTAGGCCACGGTGTTTTCATGGTCCGCATGACTGTCAATGGTCGTCAGTTGCTCAAAGCTCAAGGGATGGCGTCCGGCCCGCACACGTCCACGTGCTTCGGCATCCCAGAAAGGCTGCAGCTGCCGGTAGGCCTCGGTGAAACGGCTTGCCAGGGGCGAATCAACGATAATTTCCAGGTCGTCCCACGGCATGCCTTCGGCTGCCTGCCGGGTACGGCAATGGAAGATAATCTCCTCCAGTTCGTAGAGCAGTTCCTGGGTGCGGCCGATGGAAAAGGCCGGCACCAGCACCACGCCCCGGTCCTGCAGCGCCCTCTCAATTACCTGCTGCAACTGGTGACGACGCTCTTGCCGCCCCTCGTGCAGCCGGTCACCATAGGTCGATTCCAGCACCAGCAGATCAGCCCGGTAGGGTGGACGGGGAGCGGGCAGCAGGGGCGTATAGGGTGCGCCGAGGTCACCGGAAAAGACCACTCGCAGGTCACGGGAATCCGTTCCGGCCGGGGTTGGACAGCTGACCTCCACATAGGCCGAGCCAAGGATATGCCCGGCCGGCTGGAGCCTGATAGCAAGGCCGGGCGCACGATCGGCTGCAACCGGTCGCCATTGCCCGTAGGGCAGGGGAACCAGCAACGTCTTCAGGTGGTCGAGAAATCCTTCGATCAATCGTTGATCATGACTGATGCCGATCTTCACCGCATCCTCCAGCATCAACGGCAGCAGCACAGCGGAAGGTTCCGAGCAGTAGATAGGCCCCTTGAACCCGGCCGCCAGCAGATAGGGAATCCGTCCCACATGGTCCAGGTGCACATGGGTAACCACCAGCGCCTTGATGTGCTCAATCGGAAAGTCGACAAGAGGCGAAAAACGATCCTCCGCATCACGATCGTCGCAACCGTCCGGGACATCATCCCCCTGGAAAAGACCGCAATCCACCAGGATACCGTCCTCCGGTGAAAGCCTCAGTTCATGGCAGGATCCTGTAACACCGTGCAGAGCGCCGTGGTGAACTATTTTCGGAAATATTTCGTTCATTATTCCTCAACGGAAGCATTCGAAAAAAGTCTTCAAAAACCATTTTTCTACAGGGATGAAGGGGATGAATGGGATAACGTCAAAAATAAATAAAGGTTTCATTCTCTAAACCTAAAGTATCTGATTGTGCCTCAAAACAGATTCCTTGCCTCTGCCTGCAAAGCAACGAAAGGCTAACAGAAAATTGGAATAAAAGGTTTCACTTCCTTCATCCCTGTAAATATTCATTTGCCGAATCTAAACAGAAAAAGAAAAAATATTCAAGCAATCTAATGTTGTTAAACGAGAATCCAAGACTCGGAACTGTTTCTTTCGTTACTAAAGGGAATTTCCCCTGGCATGACCTGACGGAAGGCCCAACTCTTGACAACAGCGTCTCATCGGTTACATTTTTTACAGATATATCCCATCACTTTGTACCGAGAGGAGCAAGTCATGATACGGAAAATCGCTGCTGTTGCAGCCGTTGCGCTTTTTGTCTGCATGTGGTTATTGTCAGGTTGTCATACTGTGAAAGGAGTTGGTGAGGACATTCAAAGTGGCGGAAAGGCCATCGAGAGGAGTTCAGGAGAATAATTCACTTTACTGAACGGCTGGTATTTGAACATAAGGAATTATTCGAGGGAAATTACTACGAGTACTTCAACTGTCGAACGGGAAACCGTAGAGCATGCTTTCCTAGAGGCTCGTGCGGAAAAGAGAAGAATCTATGTCGAACTCACCGATGGTCGTAGCATAGGTTATCCGGCGGATCGATTCAAGATCCTTTCCGCTGCAAGTGATGAACAATTACGAGAAGTAACCCTCCGACTCAAAGGATTTGTTCTCCTTGACAGGGAAGCTTACGTGAAGACATTACCATTGCCGGCAACTTTCAGCTTCCCTTTCGCAAGGCATCTTGAAATAAAGGTGTGATAAGAAGTAGATTAGTCGTCCCTGAAAAAGTGCTAAATCGGGCTCAGGCTGGTTGATAAAGCCGACTGAACCTTCCGAACAGGGAAACCCAGTCGATTGAATCGCCCTTGAACCGCTCTTTGAAAAGGTACAAAAGG
>JAQUHM010000023.1 GCA_028683595.1 Geobacteraceae bacterium
GATGGCCTCTCTGACCGACGAAACCCCTGAGGGACGGAGCATAGTGGTCCTTGCCAAGCAGAAATATGGTCTGCGGGCGGAGACACTGCCGGCCAACGCGGAGAACGTTCCATTCAGCGCTGATACGCGCCTTTCCGGAGTGAATCTGGAGGGCAAAAGATACCGTAAGGGAGCAGCCGACTCAATAGCAGCCTTTGTCCGCACCAGCGGGAGAGATATCCCCGAAGGTCTGGACAGGCCGGTCGACGAGATTGCCCGTGCCGGAGCCACCCCGCTGGTCGTCTGCCGCGATGGGGAGATTTTCGGAATTGTCAACCTGAAGGACATTGTCAAAGGGGGGATTCAGGAGCGGTTCCACCGCCTCAGGAGTATGGGGATCAAGACGGTCATGATCACCGGCGATAATCCCCTAACCGCTGCCGCCATTGCCGCCGAGGCAAGCGTAGACGACTTCCTGGCACAGGCCAGGCCTGAGGACAAGCTGCGCTTGATCCGTGAGAACCAGGCAGCTGGCTACATGGTGGCCATGACCGGCGACGGCACCAATGACGCCCCTGCCCTCGCCCAGGCGGACGTGGCCGTGGCCATGAACACCGGCACCCAGGCTGCCCGAGAAGCGGCCAACATGATTGACCTGGACAGCAACCCGACCAAATTGCTGGATATTGTTGAAGTCGGGAAGCAGATACTGATGACACGCGGCAACCTGACCACTTTCAGCATCTCCAACGACATCGCAAAGTACTTTGCCATCATCCCGGCAGCCCTGGTCTCCATCTACCCCCAACTGGGGGTGCTCAATGTAATGCGCCTGTCCAGCCCCTTCAGCGCTATCCTGGCGGCGGTCATCTTCAATGCCGTCATCATTCCGCTGCTGGTGCCGCTGGCCCTGAAAGGGACCAGATTCCGGCCCATGCCGGCCGAAAAGCTCCTGATGTATAACCTCCTCATCTATGGGGTCGGTGGAATTATTGCGCCGTTCGTCGGGATTAAGGGAATTGACCTGTTGGTGAAAATGTTTGTGTAATGAAAACAAACGGCCAGCAGCTATCGGCTGGTGGAGATCAAAACCGTGAAAGAAATAAAAACCGCACTTCTGATGCTAATCGCCTTCGCTATCATCTGCGGAGGCATCTACCCCGCCATCGTTACCGGTATTGCCCAAGTCATATTCGCTAAACAGGCCAATGGAAGCTTGATCAGGGACAAAAGCGGTCATTTTGTCGGCTCTTCCCTGATCGGTCAACCATTTTCCAACCCGAAATACTTCTTGCCACGACCTTCGTCCACGAACAACTTCGGTTACAACCCTGCCGCGTCCGGCGGCTCTAATCTTGGCCCCACCAATCCCGACTATCTCAGACAGGTGGGAGAACGGGTCAAGGCACTGCATGACATGGGGATTAGCGGAAATATTCCTGCCGACATGGTCCAAGCTTCGGGGAGTGGCCTCGATCCGCACATCTCTCCGGAAGCTGCCAAAGTGCAGATCTCCCGCGTTGCCAAAGAGCGGGGGATGAGCGAGGAAAGCCTGAAAAAGCTGGTTGATGCCCATATCGAAGATCGCCAGTTGGGAATATTCGGGGCCCGACGTGTAAATGTACTTGAATTGAACCTAGCATTGGATACACTGGCGCCATGACCAAAAAAGATGATGACAGGCGTCCATCGCCAGAAGCCTTGCTCAAGTTCGCCCAGGCGGAAGAGGAACAGGCCGGACGGGGCAGGCTGAAGATATTCCTGGGTTATGCAGCCGGGGTCGGGAAGACGTACACCATGTTGGAAGCGGCCAGGGAGCGGAAACACGAAGGCCGCGACGTGGTTGCGGCGTATGTTGAGTCCCACGGTCGGCGGGAAACCGATGCCCTTTTGGAGGGGATGGAAATCATCCCTAATGCCCTGTTCGAATACCAGGGAGTAACTCTGCCGGAGATGGAAACGGATGCGGTGCTCAGCCGTAAACCCGAGATCGCCCTGGTAGACGAACTGGCCCATACGAACGCCCCGGGCTCGCGGCACGAGAAGCGCTGGCAGGACGTAGAGGAACTTCTGTCGGCCGGAATAGACGTGTATACCACTGTCAACGTCCAGCATTTCGAAAGCCTCAATGATATCGTGGCGCAGATTACCGGTGTTGTAGTTCGGGAAACCGTCCCCGACCGTCTGCTGGATCTGGCATCGGAGATCAAGCTCGTCGATATTCCGCCGGATGACCTGTTGCAGCGCTTTCGCGAAGGGAAGGTGTACGTTTCGGAGCAGGCTGCGTGGGCTGCCGAGAAGTTTTTCAGGCCCGGAAACCTGATAGCCCTGCGCGAATTGTCGATGCGCCGTGCCGCTGCCCGGGTCGATGAGGAAATGCGGGCCTACATGGAAACCCGCGCCATTCCCGGCCCATGGCCCGCGGCTGAACGGCTCATGGTCTGCGTCAGTGGCAGCCCCTTCGGTGAGAGGCTGATTCGCATCACCCGCCGCTTGGCGGATGAAATGAAGGCGTCATGGTTCACCGTATATGTTGAAACCCCTGGCGGCAGCAAGCATGTCCAGGAAAACCGGGAACGGGTCTGGAAGGACCTCCGGTTGCTGAAAGCCTCGGAGCAGAGGTGGCCACGTTGACTGCGACTTCGGTGGCCGATTCGGTCATAGACTATGCCGTAAAACACAATATAACAAGGATTGTGGTAGGCAAACCGACCAAGCCACGCTGGCGTGAGTTACTGCTCCCTCCTACCGTAGACCAGCTCATCCGCCTGAGCGGGACAATCGATGTCTACGTAGTAAGCATAGAACCTTCAGATTCCATACCGGGATCTGCTGCTAGACCAAAAAAGCCTGTTGCGTTGTCCGGGTACACATCAGGTCTTGCCCTGGTTGTCACTGCAACCCTGATCTGCTGGTTCGTGCGCCCTTTCCTGGCTCCGACCAACATGGTCATGGTCTTCCTCCTTGCCGTCGTAGTCGCGGCACTCCGGCTAGGACTGAAGCCGGCGATCTTGACGGCGTTCCTTGGCGTCCTCGCTTTCGACATGTTTTTCGTGCCGCCGTACCTGACTTTCGCTGTGGCCAATACCGAGTACCTGATAACCTTCGTTGCTCTCTTCTCCGTCGGAGTTATCATCAGTACCCTGGTATCCAGAGCCCGCGAGCGAGCTGATACAGTCCGGGAACGGGAAATTCAGACAGACAGCCTCTATCATTTGAGCCGCGACCTGGCTGCTGCAGCAGATATCGAAAGTCTCATGGAGGCTGTGCTCAGGAATATCAGAGAGTCACTGAATGCCAAGGCTTCCGTGATCCTTCCGGAAAAGGACCGTATGAAGGTAGCTGTCGCAAGCAAAGGCCTGCACATCAGTGTCAAAGAGATGGCCGTGGCAGACTGGGTATTTCGTAACCGCAAGGCTGCCGGGCACGGGACCGAGACTCTCGGCTCGGCAGAACTTCTTCATCTTCCTCTCCACACATCCGGAAACCAGTTGGGAGTACTTGGAATAAAATTGGAGAACGAGACCGACTATCGTTCCCGGCAAACCTGCCGCCTCGTCAATGCATTTGCCAGCCAAACCGCCATGGCATTGGAACGCGTCCAACTTTCCCGCCAGGCCGAGCAGGCCGAGATACTTCAGGCGAGGGAAAATCTGGAGCGCGCTCTGCTCAATTCCATCTCCCATGACCTGCGGACCCCCCTTGTTTGCATAACAGGAGCCCTGGATACCTTGCGGGAGAGGGTGCGAACGCTCACCGTCGAAGCCCGGTTGGAACTCCTTGATACCGCATGGGAAGAAGCGGAGCGACTGAACCGTTTTGTCGGTAATCTGCTCGACATGACCAAACTGGAAGCCGGGGCGGTCAAATTGAGGAGAGAGCTCTGCGATGTTCAGGACTTGGTAGGTTGCTCCCTGGCCGCCCTGGAACGGAGACTCGGGACCCGGAAAGTCGATTTGCATGTTCCCTCCACGCTGCCGCCTGCCAGAATTGATGTGACGCTGATGGCCCAGGTTCTGGTCAACCTTCTTGACAATGCATTGAAGTATTCTCCCGCTTCAAGTCCTATCGATATAGCCGCCCGGGTTGATGCAAGCCGGCTGAACATTGAGGTTGCCGATCGGGGCCCGGGCATCCCTGTGCAGGACCTGAAGAGGGTCTTTGAAAAGTTCTACCGAATACCAGTTCCGGAAGGGGTGACAGGGACCGGGCTGGGTCTCTCCATATGCAAGGGCATTGTTGAGGCGCACGGAGGAGCGATTCGGGCTGAAAACCGGACCGGTGGCGGGTTGAGAATAATAGTTACTTTACCTATATGAAAAAAGGAAAACGTTATGTCGAAGGAAAACAATCTGCCGAGAATACTTGTTGTAGATGATGAACCGCCCATTCAGCGCTTCCTCCACGCGGCACTTGATACGGGAGAGTTTTCCATTCATCAGGCGGATAACGGTCATGCAGCGCTTGCGGCTGCGGCTGCAACGAGGCCGGATGTGATCCTTCTTGACCTCGGATTGCC
This sequence comes from Geobacteraceae bacterium, assembly GCA_028683595.1. Classification (GTDB taxonomy): domain Bacteria; phylum Desulfobacterota; class Desulfuromonadia; order Geobacterales; family Geobacteraceae; genus RPRC01. Next base: position 4,499 of record JAQUHM010000023.1, read on the forward strand.
GGATATGGAAGGGGTTGAAGTGATTCGTCGCATACGGGAGTGGTCGCAGGTTCCGATCATCGTTCTTTCCGTGCGAGATCGGGAGGATGACAAGGTTCAGGCTCTGGAAACCGGTGCGGATGATTATCTGACGAAACCCTTTGGCGTGGCGGAGCTGATTGCCCGGATACGGGCGGCATTACGGCGATCTTTGCAGCAGACACCGGAACCAGTTTACCGAATAGAGGAACTGGAGGTGGACCTGCCACGCAGACGAGTACTGGTCAGCGGCAGAGAGGTGCAACTGACGCCCACCGAATACGACTTGCTCCGTCTGCTGGTGGTGCATGCCGGAAAAGTGCTGACGCACAGCCACATTCTCAAACAGATCTGGGGTATAGCCTATGTTGAACAGCCACATGTCCTCAGGGTGAACATCAGCAATCTTCGCCACAAGATTGAAAAAGACCCGTCCCGTCCCAGATATATACTAACCGAGCCGGGAGTAGGTTACCGGCTAAGGGCCCAATATTAAGAGTTTCGTCAATCAGCCGGAAAATTCTCCTAATGAACTGTCCATCGTTTGAGAAATTATATGGCAGTACATGGAGATCCCGACCCGGGAGAGAAATCATTATCGTTCACTGCTCCATTCGGTATACATCGGTTTCCTGGCCGACTTTCAAGACATCGGCCATCATGCCGCCTGCACCCCAGCAGTGACAAGATGGTAACAGATTTTTTCTGTGCGTCGACAGGGGGAGAACCCTTTGCAATATGTGCAGACTATTTTGCAAAGGCAATCAGTCCTCATATGGACAGGCCAGATGAGGTACATGGCTACGTCCATCATGGTCAGTATCTTTTCCACCAAAGAACATCCCGCCGACTTTGTGGTGAAATTATTATCGGGATGTTCACATCTTCTTCGTGTTGCTTTCTCCCGCCTTGTATTACTAGGAAGGGCCACCGTTAAAATACATACGCTGGTAGCCGTCAGTTATGCTTCCCGTGCAGGCCGGAATATTTGGAATGCTCTTGACAGTTTCACTGGTTGTCGTTACTGCGCATTTTTTCTCCCCTGGCATGCCGTTTCACAGCGGAAGGTTATTATCTGTCGTGGAGCCGTAGACTTTTCGGTGGCGAAAAACTTGGTGCTTTTGTAATTAATTGGATTTAGATTTGTATTTTTAATCATCGAGGCAATACTATACATCGAGACAACAGTCGCATAGCAGTTCGAAAAGGAGGGCGAGAGTTTATGTCTGCTAATCTGATAGTAACAATATCCCGCCAGATGGGAAGCGGTGGCTCTGAAATTGCCTATCGTCTTGCAAAGAGATTGGGGGTCCGCTACATCGATCGCGAAATCCTGACCAAGACGGCCAGAATACTGGAGGAAAAGGAGCAGGTAATTGCCGACCGGTCGGAGCGGGTGTCGGGTTTATGGGAGGAGACGTTACGTTGCTTCTGCCTGGGTTCCGCAGAGACCAGCTATATTCCGCCGCCACTTAACTTTATTCCCGACTCAAAGCTGTTTGCGGTCAAAAGTATGGTCATCAAGGAGATTGCGAAGAACTGCAGTGCAGTCATCGTCGGCCATGGTGGTTTCCATATCCTCAGAGAGCATCCCCGCATCGTAAACATATTTGTTCATGCTGATCCGTCCTTTCGAGCCAGGCGGGCCATGGCACAGTATTCTGTCTCAACTTTCGAAGAGGCTATGGCTATGATCCAGGATTCGGACAGGGAACGCCAGAAATTAGTAAAGAAGGTGACCAGCAAGGAATGGAGCGATGCCCTTAATTTTGACCTCTCCCTTGACAGCGGTAAGGGGGGCCAAGATCTGGCATTCGATGTGGCGCTCCGCTTTATACAGGGAGCAGACGGTTGCCTACCGGCAAAAGATGGCTGCAACACTTTTGATTGAGGTTGACATACATTGTTATTTCGGATAAAAATAACAGTCCTGTAAATCATTTGATAGGTAGTGTGTCAAGACTTTTAAATAATTTGTATAATTAGAATGTTAGCCACCTTAGCTCAGTTGGTAGAGCAATTGATTCGTAATCAATAGGTCACCAGTTCGACTCTGGTAGGTGGCTCCAGATAAAGTTAAGGGCTTAGAAAGCATTTCTAAGCCCTTTTTCTATGGCTTGAGGCCGGATGCATCACTATATTGTCCTTGAGTGTCTTTTGTCCACGCTTTGCAGCGGACGGGAGCTTTACATGTCTGAGGTTGTGGGTTGGCTCTTGTCCCTCCAGGGCCGGAGGGTATCGAGTGCTATTGAATAGTCTCTGGCATGGAAAATGCCTGTTATAGGTGGTCCACCCTGGTCTGGGGGGACGTGAAATAGAGGTGTGAGCCTTGAATGTTTTATGTATGGACAGGCTCTTAGTGGGATTGTTTGGTTTTTCTCAGGGGGAAAGTCACTACATTTATGGGGATTCTGTCGCAGTTAGCTGTAAATAGTGTGTCAATTTTGAGAACAAATGGTCCTTTTGGGTCGTCTGTCGTATAAGTATGACACTTCACGTTACTATCTCCATGGTGACGGGTTGAAGAGAGCGTTTCCGCCGGGGGCAACGATACTACGAGGAGATTTGTACCCGCCATGAAAGTACTTGCGGTTTTTTGCCTGGTGATGTTTCTGTGCCCGTCGATTGGCTTGGCCGGCGAAATGGAAACGCTTCTGGGGTTTTCGACCGATTTTGATACCGGGACCATAACCATCGATGTGGTAGGAAGTGGTTGCACCGACAAGAGTAGCTTCCGTATGGATCTCACCAACAATATATTGACTGTCTTCCGGGTTCGCAGAGATACCTGCAAGGCTATGCCTGAAAAGATTCCTTTTACGTACACAGTGAATGAAGTCGGAATAAATCCACACAAACCCTTCTCTATTGCCAATCCCTTTCTTGTGAATGAAAATCTTGCGGGTATTCTAGAAATTCCCGAGACTCGGTACGATTCCCTGCCCACACCGGTGAGTAGAAATGAGTGACTTGTTGAATCAGACCAAGTCGGAGATCAGGCACCTTCCGCTTATGCTTTGCAAGCTGGTCGGCGGGATACTGGTTGTTGTCGGTGCTGCCGGGCTGGTATTGATCTGGACCGGGAGGTCGGGTCCGCTTCTTTCATCGCAGGGGCCTTATTTCTTTTCGGCACTTCTGGGTATTGTGCTCTTTCTCCGCAGTTCCAGGGCAATGGCTCGAAGTAAGAAGAGTTCTCTCCAAAACGTGTCGCCGAGAAATGAGCAACGGGTGAGTATCGTTGCCTGGTCTCTCCTGCTTCTGCTGGTGATGGTCTTCCTGCTGATCACGTATTTTGTCACGCGCTAGTCTCGAACAGGTTGCTGACCTTATGCTGAGAGTTCCTGCCTGATCTGGACAGCTATTCACCTGGCAGCATCATCAACCCGGATGAGGATTGCCAAGTAAGCTGCGGGAGGTATTTTCCGCTTTTGACAGACATGCCATGAATGAATAACCAGGCTCATCTCCGGAGGAATGAAAATGAGGTCTTTTGTGTATTTCACGGCCGTTTTGATGGGGTCTCTGTTTCTGGTTCCGGAGATTTTTGCTTCTGACTGGGATTCGATACTTCCCCCTGGGAGTCAGCAGACAGAAAAGCCGGAGATTGTTCCCACGCAGAAGGTCCTCACCGTTGGTGAGACCCTGGTTATTCCCCTTCCCGGCAATAAAAGTTACAGCTGTCCCGTTGAGGTAGCTGGCGATTCCGTTAAGATAGTTGCCCATGATGTTCTCCAAAGCGTGACTCTTCAGGGGGTAACGTCTGGCACGTCTACGGTGCGGATCTATCGGGAATTCTGGCGGGATCCCGATGGCTATAATTCTAGCCAGCTGATTCAGGTGCTCGAGATTGCGGTACGATCCGGTTTCAGAGAGAGTCCTTTGCCGGGGCAACGTGATGAAATTGCGCAAACAATTCCGATACCGGTCAGTAAAGGTAGTATGGAGTGGGAAGGGTACCTTTCGCGACAGGGGGAAGAATTCGTAACGGCCATCACGAACGGGAAAGAGTGGAATGCTCTGTGGCAGAGAGCATTTGGAACTCCGGCTCCGGAGCTTGATTTCGAGAAATATGGCGTTGCCTGCGTGTTCCTCGGTTTTCATGCTGACTGGCTTTACGGTATCCAGCTCGGGGAGCCGTGTCTGGAGGGCGACCTGCAGGTCATCCCCTATGATCTTATTGAGATTATCCTGGAACTCCAGGGACCTTTCCGGGCTTCAGGCCAGTACCACATGAAAGCGTATGAAAAGAAAAAGGGCTATGGAATGATAGTGCAGCAAGGCTCCTGCAAAGAGAAGGGGCGAAAGAGAGGCTTGTTGCCGGGGTCATGACAATGGGACAGTCACTGTCATGGTATTTCAGGGGGAGGGTTTTTTATGGGATTCGGTGTGCCGGAATTGTTGGTGATCTTCTTCTTGCTTGGTGCCATTCTATGCATAGTGGCCTTGCTTGACATTTTGCGAAGTGAATTCACCGGATACAACAAGTTGGTATGGCTGCTGGCGGTGATATTTTTCCCTCTGATAGGTTCATTAGCCTATTTTGTCTTTGGGCGTAAACAGAAGGCGTCCTGAGACATCATTGTTTTTCCATCTACATGGAGAAGGGAGGAACGGTGGCAAAGAAAAGCTCGATACGGCCGGCGCAGCCGACGTCAGTTGCCAGTTTGATAGCACTTACCTTTATGCTTTTGTTCGGGATTGGTTTTGCGCTTCTTGTCGGAAACGTCCTGCAAGAAAATGAAGCGCCGCTGATCATGTCTCTCGTGTTCCTTCTTTTCATGATTGGCTGGATTGGAACCGCTTTGTACTTACTGGTTTACCACATCAGAAATATCAGGCGCCCGGAAGGTCTGCCGCTCTTTGAAGTCGAGACTGAATCGGGTTCCAGTGGCTTAGAGGGAGAACCCAACTTTGCCCGGAAACTTCGCCACCTGGAACAGCTGAAAACGGATGGTTTGATCAGCCAGGAAGAATATAGTCGGAAGCGTTCCGAGGTTATGTCCGAAAGATGGTGATGATGTGACGTTCGTCACTGCTTGCTGCATGCCACGTGCCTCGAAAAATCTCTCTTCGTTTTCAGGAATGTGTTATCCTGCTTCCAATGATTCTTGCCGCGCCCTGGTCCTGCCGAAAATGCGGTAAGGCGAACAACTATCAAAAGGAGAACGTAATGAAGAAAGCCAGCGCACGCCACATCCTTGTGGCCAGCAAGGAAGTCTGTGAAAACCTTAAAGCCGAGATAGAGGGCGGAAAAGACTTTGCCGCCGTTGCCAAAGAAAATTCACTTTGCCCCTCCAAGAGAGATGGCGGCGCATTGGGAACATTCAGTCCTGGTCAGATGGTTAAGGAATTCGATGAGGTTGTTTTTACTGGTGAAGTCGGGAAGGTTCTTGGTCCTGTCAAGACCCAGTTCGGCTACCACCTGATCGAGATTACCAATCGCACCGAATAGGTGTCTGAGGTGGTTCCTTCAGCAAGTATTGGAGCCATAAACATCAAAGCCGGAACCCATTGGGGAACCGGCTTTTTTTATGATGAAAGCAAGAGGCCATCAGTCTGCAGATACTCTAGAGAAAATCAAGATACTTCACGGAGGTACCTATGTTTAAGAAGATTCTCGCTGTTGTGACCATAACTCTGATAAGCGGCATGTTTGTTCTCCCTGCAGGGGCTGCGGGAAAGAACCCAACGGTGCTGATGGAAACATCTCTGGGGAAAGTTACAATAGAACTCTTCCAGAAAGAGTCGCCCGCATCGGTAAAAAATTTTCTTACCTATGTCAAAGCAGGTTTCTATAACGGCACCACTTTTCATCGTGTAATCCCCGGTTTCATGGTTCAGGGAGGAGGGTTCACCACAAACATGAATCAGAAATTGACCGGGAAGCCGATAAAGAACGAAGCGGGCAATGGCCTTAAGAACGACCGCGGTACCCTTGCCATGGCCCGTACCGCGGACCCGGACAGCGCCACCGCCCAGTTTTTTATTAACCTGGTGAACAATAACGGCTTGAACCGTCCTCAGCCCGATGGGCATGGGTATGCGGTGTTTGGCAAAGTACTTGAGGGCATGGACGTGGTTGACAGGATTGCCGGGGTCAGGACCGGTGTGCGGATGGGCATGCGGGATGTTCCTCTTGAGCCGGTTGAAATCAAGTCGATGAAGGTGCTTAAATAGTCCGCAATGATTTTCATCATCAATTAGCTGACAGAAGACATAAAGCCGGGACCCAATGCGGGAACCGGCTTTATGTCATTATTCGTCGAAATGTCAGGGATGAGGCAGGCAGGTCTTCAGCCCTTTTTCAGCCGTTGTCGTACCACCTCGAACAGGGCTACGCCGGCAGCTACGGAGGCGTTGAGTGAATTGACTCCACCTTGCATGGGGATGGAGAAGACGACGTCACACTTCTTCCGGACCAGAGGACGGATGCCTTCCCCTTCATTGCCGATTACCAGAACCGTGGCCCCGATGAGGTTCTGGTCGAAGAGCAGGGCCGAGGCGTTGTCCGATGCTCCGTAGATCCAGAATCCTGCCTTTTTCAGCTCTTCGAGGGTCTGGGTAATGTTTACCACCTGAGTCACGGGGATCGTTTCAACTGCACCGGCCGAGGCCTTTTCAACCGTGGGTGTGACCCCTGCAGCCCGATCTTTGGGAATAATCACGCCGTGGGCCCCGGCGCAGGCGGAGCTTCGGATGATTGCGCCCAGGTTGTGAGGGTCCTGGATGCCGTCAAGAACGATGATGAGGCCGTTTTCTCCTGAGTCGCGGCAACGGTCAAGTATATCGCCGAACTCCGCATAGGAAAAACCTTCGATTCGCAGGGCAACCCCCTGGTGATGCTCGCTACCGCAGAGTTTCGAGATATCGGCTTTTTCCCGGTGTCTGACCGGAACAGCTTTTTCAGCGGCCAGTTTAAGGAGTTTCTCCAGCCTTTTATCCGTTTCGGTTCCGGCGATAAAAAGTTCGAAGGCCTTCCTGGTGCCGCGGAGAGCCTCCATGGCCGGGTTCAGTCCGTAAATAATTTCATCTTTCATAGGTCGGCCTCGTTAAAAGTCTCTTTGCCGTTAAGGAAGGTGCCTCAGCGAATTTGGTCCAGCCGTTATTTTTCTTGAAAGGATGGGTGAAAATCAGACCTTGCAGCTGTCAGCCATTTCGTCCACGATTGCTTCAACCGCTTGCAGCGGGTCGGCAGCCGCACTGATGGGCCGTCCTATCACCAAGTAGTCTGCGCCGGTAGCAATAGCCTCTGCGGGAGTCATGATGCGCTTCTGGTCGTCAGTGGTTGCAAAGGAGGGGCGCACGCCTGGGGTGACGATGAGAAAATCGCTTCCGCATGCTTGCCTGATCAGCGACACCTCTCGGGGGGAGGCAACGACACCATCGATCCCGGCCTTTTTTGCCAGAAGTGCTAGGCGGGGTACCATCTCTGTCACCGGGAGTTCGAGCCCCACTTCTCGCAGCGTTTCCTCTGTAGAGGAGGTGAGGATAGTCACCGCCAGAACGCTTGGGCGGCTGTCGCCGGGGAATTCCTTGTCCATCATCTCCATGGTGCGGGCCATCATCTCGTAGCCGCCCAACGCGTGGAGGTTGAAGAGCTTTACCTTGAGCCGCGCAGCCTCGCGGGAGGCCATGGCTACCGTGTTGGGGATGTCATGGTATTTCAGGTCCAGGAACACTTCCGCACCGAAGTTTTCAACCATACGGACGATATCGGGGCCGTAGGCGGTGAAGAGCTGTTTCCCCACCTTGAACATCCCTACCCGGCCGGAAAGGGTTGCTACCCAATGCTTGGCGGTATTGAAGGTGTCCACATCAAGGGCAAAAATTATTTTTGAGCGTGCTTCGTCACGTGTCATGCTGTTCCTCAACATGTTGCAAAAGCTTCTGCCACCACGGTTTTAACCTTTTCCACCGCTTCTGTGATGGGGAGAAGTGCCACGTCGCCGCTCTTCCGGTCCTTTAGTTCCACTTTTCCCTCTGCCAGGTTCTTGCTCCCGACAACGATGCGCAACGGGATGCCGATGAGATCGGCGTCCTTGAACTTGAAGCCGGGTCTTTCGTCCCGGTCATCCAGAAGTACTTCCACACCTGCCTCGACAAGCTGTTGGTAGATAAGCTCGGATGCTTCTTTCACCGGTGCTTCTTTGATATTTAAGGCCGAGATGATGCAGTGGAACGGGGCGATGGGCAGAGGAAAAATGATACCGTTTGCGTCGTTGTTCTGTTCGATGCAGGCGGCCACGGTGCGGCCGATGCCGATGCCGTAGCAGCCCATGAAAATGGTCTGATCCTTGCCGTCAGCGTCCAGGAAGCTCGCTTTGAGTGCTTTCGAGTACTTTGTCCCCAGTTTGAAGACGTGACCCACCTCGATACCGCGCCACATTTCCAGTATCCCTTCCTTGCAGCGCGGGCAGGAGTCGCCGTGGACCACATTCCTGATATCGGCAAACTGGCTGACGGTAAAATCCCTTTCCTGGTTGACGTTTTTCAGGTGGAGGTCCTTTTCGTTGCCGCCGGTGGCGGCGTTTTTCATCCCTTGTACCGCCAGGTCGGCCACGATCTTCACTTTCAGTCCAACCGGACCAGCGAATCCTACCGGAGCACCGGTGACTTTCGTTACCACCTCGTCACCAGCCATCTCCAGCTCGGCACTGCCGAGGACGTTCTTGAGCTTGATTTCATTCAGCTCGTGGTCACCCCTGACCAAGGCGATGACAGGCTCGTTGTCGGCCAGTAGCACCAGGGTTTTAATCATTGATGAGGCATGGACGCCGAGGAATTCCGACACTTCTTCGATGGTCCGTTTGTCCGGCGTAGCAACCCGCTCCAAGGGGCGTGTATCGGCATGCTCTGCAGCATCGATCGGCCGTGCTTCGGCCTTTTCCACGTTGGCGGCATACTGGCAGGATGAGCAGGAGACAATGGCGTCTTCGCCCGAGTCGGCCAGCACCATAAATTCGTGGGAAGATGATCCGCCGATGGAGCCGGTGTCGGCCTCAACGGCGCGGAACTTCAGGCCGCATCGCTCGAAAATCCGGCGATATGCCTGATACATCTTTTCATAGGACAGGTCTGCGGCTTTTTCGTCCACGTCAAAGGAGTAGGCGTCCTTCATAATGAATTCGCGGCCACGCATCAGGCCGAAGCGGGGGCGGATCTCGTCACGGAATTTGGACTGGATCTGGTAGAGATTGATCGGCATCTGGCGGTAGCTCTTGATCTCCCGTCGCACCAGGTCGGTAACGACCTCCTCATGGGTAGGTCCGAGGCAGAACTGGGCGTCCTTTCGGTCTTTGAAGCGGAGCAACTCCTTGCCGTACTGCTCCCAGCGCTCCGATTCCTGCCAGAGTTCCGCCGGAATCACCGTGGGCATCAGGACCTCGATTGCTCCGGCCCGGTTCATTTCTTCACGAACGATGTTCTCAACCTTGCGGATGGCACGAAGGCCAAGGGGTAGATAATTGTAGATACCTGCAGCCAGTTTGCGGACCATTCCGGCCCTGAGCATCAACTGGTGGGACACTACTTCCGCATCCGCGGGTGTTTCTTTAACGGTCGGAATGAAATATTGAGAATAGCGCATAAGTGCCTGCCTTTTGAAAATGAAATGTAGGGGCGAACCTTGTGTTCGCCCTGAAGTTTGTGCCCGGTCAAATCAAGGACGAACACAAGGTCCCCCCCCTATAACATATGTATATGCGAGCGGCACATCGCGCCACTATGATTCCTCGGCCATCTTTTCCACTTCTGCTACCAGTGCGTCGGCGAGTTCATTTTCAGGTACCTTACGGATTACTTCACCATGCCGGAACAGGAGGCCTTCGCCCTTGCCGCCCGCGACTCCCACATCGGCCTCGCGTGCTTCACCGGGGCCGTTTACCACACAGCCCATGATTGCAACGGTGATGGGTTTTGTGATGCCCTGAAGGCGCCGTTCAACATCTTCGGCAACCGGGACAAGATTGATCTGACAGCGGCCGCAGGTGGGGCAGGAAACTAGATTGATCCCCCGTTGCCGGAGGCCGAGAGCCTTGAGAATACCGTATCCGACCCGGATTTCATCCACTGGGTCACCGGTGAGGGAGACCCGCAGGGTATCGCCAATCCCTTCGGACAGAAGGATACCGAGGCCGACCGAAGATTTAATCGTGCCGGAAAAGGTGGTGCCTGCCTCGGTGATGCCGATATGAAGGGGGTAGTCGACCCGTTGGGAAAGGAGCCGGTATGCCTCGATGGTTTTCGTTACATCCGATGCCTTGATGGATATCTTGATATGGTCGTATCCCAGATCTTCCAGGATACGCACGTGTCCCAGGGCGGATTCCACCATGGCCTCAGCGCTGGCATGTCCGTACTTGCTTAGAAGTTCCTTTTCCAGTGAGCCGGCGTTGACGCCGATACGAATTGGCACCGAGCGTTCCCGTGCGGCCTGAACGACTTCCTGCACCTTCCATTTTTCCCCGATGTTGCCTGGGTTGATGCGCAAACCGTCGATCCCTTTATTCAGGGCTGTCAATGCCAGTTTGTAATCGAAATGAATATCAGCAATCAAAGGAATGGTGATTCCGGCCTTGATGCTTTCCAGTGCTTCGGCAGCATCGGTGTCAAGCACCGCGCAGCGTACCAGTTCACAGCCTGCGATGGCCAGTGCCTTGATTTGCTGCGTAGTAGCAGAGATATTTCTCGTGTCAGTACTGCACATGGATTGGACTGAGCAGGGTGCTCCGCCCCCGATGAGAATCGTGCCGATGCGAATTTGTCGGGTCAATTTTTTCATAACGAAGCATAGTAGCGAAAAGGTGTTGAAAAAGTCAAGGATGGCGGCTCAGAAGGTACCATATTTTAGCCGTTACAGGCATATAATGCAATTCCGGAAAAAAGACTTGTCGGTCTTATGCAATGTTATGAGGGTTGCGTGAATGTGTTGGTATGGTATAAAGTAAGCAAAGCCTCACGGAAGAACAGGGCGTTTATTATCCTATTCAATAGGTAAAGGAGAGATCGACATGAAAAGAATTGTTATCTGTGCAGCACTGTTGGCCCTGACGATGTCGGGATGTGCAACAAGGACCCAGACGGGTGGTTTGGTAGGTACCGGTGTAGGTGCGGCAGTCGGGGCGGGTCTCGGTCAGGCAATCGGGCATAGTACTTCGGCTACCCTGATTGGTGCTGCTGCGGGGGCGGTTGCCGGCGGTCTTGCAGGGACAGCCATAGGCCATTACATGGATAAGCAGGAAGCAGACATGCGCCAGGCTCTGGCAAATTCGGAAGCTGCCAGCATCCAGAGAGAGCAGCAGGTTCTCTCCCAGGCTGAGAGCAGTCGTGCCCAAGGAGACCTGGATGTCCTTACGGTTACCTTCAAATCCGACTATCTGTTTGCTGTCAACTCATCTGTCTTGCAGGCAGGGGCTTATAGTGAAATCGATCGTGTCGCGACGGTTCTCAACAAGTATCCGCAGACTACCATTCAGATTGCCGGGCATACCGACAGTACTGGATCGGAAGAGTATAATATGCAGCTTTCCCAGCGTCGTGCGGACGCAGTGAAAAATGCCTTGGCCGGTAAGGGTGTTGATCCTGCGCGTATGACCACTATTGGCTATGGTGAGAGCATGCCGATCGTAAGCAATACCAATGAAGCTGGTCGTCAGCAGAACCGTCGTGTTGAACTCCGCATCATCGGTCAGAATCAGCAGTAGCAGGAATTTTCTCCCCGGATTCCAGGATGAATAACCCGGGGAGGTTTCACCATCGTACCGAATCGATTCGGTAAGCCGAATCCCGTGGCCGGGACACCTCTTGCAGGTGTCCCGGCTATTTTGTGCCTGCACGTCCAGTATTTTTCGCTCCTGTTTTACGTCACTTTAGTGCGAAGTTTTTGCAGATTCTGAGCATCTCTTCTGATTAAACTTTCATCACGGCGTCGGAATTTTGCCGCTTTCAATCAACTTTTTCGAATTTTGCTGAACTTCTTTATTCCGGATCTGATAACAATGGTGCATGAATATGCACTGGGTGCGGTACGAGGGGTTACAGGCAGTATTTTTCTGCCAGTTATATGTTTTGGCACTCTGTGTGCTTAACTTTAGTAAAGGGGTTGGGATGCAATTGTTAAAAGCTTACCTGTCGAGTGTGAAAAGCGACGGAAAGGAGGAGTAGTCATGGCAGATTTCGGTAAAACGGACAAGGTCGGTGTCAAAGGAATCCTGATCACCCGGAGAGACGGTGCTGCACGAGGCCCGTACGACGTCGTACTGGGAACCTGGGAGGAAGCAGATGCGATCCTCAGGTTGTGGGCGAAGTCTGCCGCTGGTAATGGCTGCTTTGAAACCTGTGACTTCCGTATTGTTTTTGAAGACGCTAACAGTTATTCGGGAACCTACTATCTGAAGCAGCAGGATGCCTTCCAGAGGAACTTACTCTCGATCCATATTCGAAAGGTTTGCGAAGAGACGAAAATTGCCTGGGAAGCTGAGGCATTCCTGCGCAAATATGCCATTCCCGCGGCAGCATAGAAGTTCCGTATAACGGGACCGGTAAAAAGGCGTTCCATGAGAGGTATACGTCAAATGTAACCTTGCGCGATACCCGGTGCAGACCGCTAAACCCTCCAAGTCAATCCCCATCTATAGGGACTTCCTTTCGGCAGTCCCATTTTTTTGTATCAGGAAGAATTACCTTCAGCTGCGACGAAATATCTTCCCTTTCTTTCCCGCCAACAATTCTAATTCTATGTTAAATATCTGCCGGATCATTCAGTGTAGAAATAGTTCAATTTTCAGAAAGTAATTGCAACGGATTTGTTCTTTTTTACTAGGTTGAGCGATTCCAAGTGGTTGCCCGGAAGAATGTATCGGTAAAAGGGAAGGATATTTTAGGTGGGTAAAAGTTTCCCCCGGAAGCAGATTTCCTTGACAAGAGCCCTTCCGTCCTGCTCCGAGAGAGGGTATACTTCTAGAAGTTAAAAATGGGAAGCGCTGATCGATGACAGTTTACTCTTTTCTCTCATCGTGGTGCCCTTTCGATGTTCAAGGGGAGTTATCTCTATGTTGAATGAGCCTGATAAGGAAGGCAGGTTTTTACAAATTTTCCAACTCCTTCCTGAGGCTGTTTTTGTGACTCGCGCCGACGACAGCGTCGTTATTGAGGTCAATAAGGCCTTTGAGACACTTACCGGCTATGGACCTGATAGCATCATCGGGCGGCCAGCATTGAGCCTGTTTTTCTTCCTTGACCCGGATCTTTGGACCCGGGCATGGCAGGAGATAAAAGCGTCAGGAGAAGTGCATTGCCTGAAAACGAGGTTGTTGAGGAAGGACGGGCGGATCGCTTTTGTGCGTATGTCAATGCGGAGTGTGCAGATAGACGGCGTAACCTGTCATCTTGCCACGATCCATGATATCTCCGCACGGGATATTTCGGACAAGGAGGTGCAGGGTGGCCGGAGTGCTGCGATTGAGGAACTGGAAAGCCTGCTTTTGCCGGATGCGGACATAGACCAGGAAGATATCGGTCGACTGATTGACTTTCAGGCTTTCCAGGACCTGATGAATTCTTTTTACGAGGTTACCCGCATCGGCATGGCGATAACTGATGTCAAGGGCAATGTCCAGGTTGCCACCGGATGGCAGGACATCTGTACCAGGTTTCACCGTATCCACCCGGGAACTCACGCAAACTGCCTGAAAAGTGATGTCCATCTTTCCCAGAACATTAATGAAGGGGAGTATGCACTCTATAAGTGCCAAAACGGCATGTGGGATCTGTCAACCCCCATCATCATTGGAGGAAGACACATTGCCAACCTTTTCCTCGGGCAGTTCCTTTTCGATGACGAAGTGCCTGATTATGCCCTGTTCAGGACACAGGCGGAGATGTATGGTTTCGATGTAAAGGAGTATCTGGATGCATTGGTCAGGGTGCCGCGTTGGAGCCGCGAACTGGTGGAAAACGTCATGGAATTCTATACCAAGTTGGCCATGCTGGTTTCCCGGCTCAGTATCGGGAATATCAAGTTTTCCCAAGCGCTAGCTGTACAGAAACAGGCCCCTGGGGAGTTGTGCCAGGCCAATCTGATTGTCGAAAACAGCCCGGCAGTGCTCTTCTGCTGGAAGCCTTCCGCAGGTTGGCCTGTCGAATTTGTTTCAAAGAATGTCATTCAGTTCGGCTATTCACCGGAAGTTTTCACCTCTGGAGAGGTGGCTTATTTTTCGATAATTTACCCTGATGACTTGGAAAATGTTGTCTCCGAGGTTGCGGAGCATGCTTCCAGGAGTGTGGACCGTTTTAACTTGGAATACCGGATTGTCACCCGGGAGGGTGCTGTCCGCTGGGTAGAAGAACGCACGGTCGCCAAACGGGACAAGGAGGGCGAACTTGTTTGCTATCAGGGGATTGTCATCGACATTACGGATCGCAAGAAGGCGGAACAGGAACTTCTCCTTGCTAAATTCTGCATCGATACTGCGGGAATAGGCATTTTGCATACAGATGAGCACCAGATATTCAATGCCAATGATTATGCCTGCAAAAGCCTCGGCTACACTGTGGACGAATTGCGCACGATGCCCATCTCTGATATTGATCCGGTCGTCACTTCAGAAAAAATACTGGAAATAAAAAGATCGTTGGAAGCGACCGGTTCTGCGACGCATCAGACAGTTCATCGACGTAGGGACGGCTCGATGTTTCCGGTTGAAGTAACCACCAGTGCAATGGAGTTTCAGGGTAAGCATTACTCCGTTTCGTTCGTGCAGGATATCAGCGAGAGGAAACGAACCGAAGACGCTTTGCGTGAGAGTGAGGAAAAGTTCAGGGTGTTGGCAGAGACCTCCCCCGCTGCAATAGCCCTCTATCAGGGAGAAGAGGTCATCTATATCAATCCGACAGCCGCGAGACTGATAGGCTATACGACCGATGAACTGTCTCGGTTCAGTTTCTGGGGCTGCGTGCATGATGATTTCAAAGAGATGGTCCGGGAGCGGGGGCTTGCCCGGATGAGGGGCGAACCGGTTCCGAGTCAGTACGAATGCAAGTTCGTAAGTAAATCGGGTAAGGAACTGTGGGCGATTGTCTCTGTTGGGTGTATTGAGTATAAAGGCAAGCCGGCAGGGATCGTAACACTTATCGATACCATGGAAGCGAAGCTTGCTGAAGAAAAGATGCGGTCATCACTTGCGGAAAAAGAAATCCTTTTAAAGGAGGTCCATCATCGGGTGAAGAACAACCTGCAGATTGTTTCTTCTCTCCTTGATCTGCAATCTGATTACATAGTGGATGAACATTCCCGCAATTTCTTCCGGGACAGCCAGAACCGCATCAGGTCCATGGCACTCATCCATCAAAAGCTCTATCAGTCGGAAAGTTTGGCTTTCATCGACATGCGCGAATATATAGAAGATCTGGCCAATTACCTGTTTTCTTGCGGTGTGAAAGAACCGGGACTGGTACATCTGAAGGTTGATGTGGGAGAGGTGTCGCTGGGCATGGACGAGGCGATTCCGTGCGGGCTTATCATTAACGAATTGATGTCCAACTCCCTGAAACATGCTTTTCCTGATGATCGGGAAGGAGAGATCACCGTCATGTGCCGTATTGGAGAGGATGGCTGGATTACGCTGCTAGTTTCGGATAACGGTGTAGGGCTGCCCCCTGATCTGGATTTCAGAAAAACAGATACACTTGGGCTTCAGCTGGTAGCCATGCTGGTGAAGCAGTTGCGTGGCCGGATCGAGTTGTCGGGTGACAACGGGACACTATGGGAAATTGCTTTCAGTGCAATGGGTATCGATATAAGCGCATCGGCCTGATACCCGTCATTGTACGAAGGTAAAACAGAGGTTTCGGCTGTTGATATCGGCGGATAGTAACGGATAAATCAAAGCCGGGAACTTCTTTCATCCCTCCGCAGGTATCAGAAGTCAATCTTGACAAGAAACAGGTTTCTGAAAATTTCTTCAAAGTCGCCTGACCGGATTCGGCCGGTTACATTATACAACGATAGGAATATATATGACCGAAGAAACTGATATTAGCCGGATTAGCAGATTAGCTGAGGCTGTTCGGAAAGCCAAGTCGGGTGATATTTGCTTTCACGTTGAAGTCTCCGGCGAGAACGATGAGCTTGACATCCTTGCGGATGAGATCCGCCAAATGGCCGAGAGCCTGCATGATACTATTGTCGGGCGCAAGGCGGCGGAAGATGCGCGCAGGGATTACGAGGAGAGGTTTCGTCGCTTGGAGGTGAATATTCCTGGGATGGTTTATACATTCGTACAACATCCGGACGGAAACGTTTCCTTTTCCTATGTGAACGAAGCTTCCCGGCAATTGTTCGAT
Source organism: Geobacteraceae bacterium (assembly GCA_028683595.1). Classification (GTDB taxonomy): domain Bacteria; phylum Desulfobacterota; class Desulfuromonadia; order Geobacterales; family Geobacteraceae; genus RPRC01. The sequence goes on from JAQUHM010000023.1 coordinate 20,858, forward strand.
ATTTCGCCCGAAGATCTTACGGGCAACGCCAGCCTCCTTATCAGTCTTATCCATCCTGATGATCGCGAAAAATTTGTCTCATCCGTGAAGAGGTCTGCCGAGACACAGCAACCTTGGCGGGAAGTGTTGCGACATATCGTCAATGGCGAAGTGCGCTGGTACGACTGCATGTCCCGTCCGGAATTGCAAGCCAACGGCGATGTGCTCTGGGATGGTATAATGCTGGAGATCACCGCGCAAAAGCGGTTCGAGGATGCACTGCGGGAGAGCGAACTTCGTTACAGGGAAGTTTTTGAAAATACCTCGGATTGCCTGTTCCTGCTGGATGTAACTGTTGATGGCCGTTTTAAATTCGCAGGCTTCAATCCGGCCGAAGAGAAAGCAGTGGGTTTTCTCAGCGCTAAGACGTCCGGCAAGTTCGTGGAAGAGGTAATCCCCGAGGCACTTGCCCGACAGGTTATTGCCAATTATCGTCGCTGCGTGCTGTTTGGGACGATAATAAATTATGAAGAGAAACTCGACCTGCCGGTGGGAGTTCGGTATTTCCAGACAGTCCTTATTCCTGTGCGAAACGCAGTGGGTGATATTTATCGAATCATCGGCATCTCTCGCGACACCACGGAATCAAGACGGGTCGAAGAGGCCCTGCGGCAAGCTAAACTGGTGGTCGAAAAAAGCCCGGTGGTACTATTTCGCTGGCGGGCGGCCGAAGGATGGCCGGTCGAGATGGTCTCCGGGAATGTGATCCGGTACGGCTATACCCCGGAAGAACTCTTGTCAGGTGCGGTCCCCTTTTCTTCGATAGTGTATTCCGAGGATGTTGAGCGAGTTGCTGCCGAGGTACAGGAGTATTCCCGTAGTGGTGTTGAAAGTTTCCAGCAGGAATACCGGATCGTTACCAAGGAGGGTGATGTCTGCTGGGTTGACGACCGTACGGTGGTCGAACGGGACGACGAAGGAAACGTCTCCCATTACCAAGGCATTGTGATAGACATTACCGATCGCAAGCGGACCGAAAGCGTTATTGCAGCCCGCATACGCCTTCTTCAGTTCGCCGAGACGCATACCCTGGACGAACTGCTCGAAGCTACCCTGAATGAGGTAGAGGAACTGACCGGCAGTTGTATCGGCT
>JAQUHM010000287.1 GCA_028683595.1 Geobacteraceae bacterium
TCATGAAGCAAGATTCCACTGATGAGTAGGTCTCTGTTAAGGGCAGGATACAATGCACAAAAGGCATCCGCTAAATCAATCATGGCAATCATCACTTCATAGACATCCGGGAAAGCCAGCACAAACCGCACATCTACAGATTCTTTGGCAACTGAACCAATTTCACCGCCCATGTAACGGGCAGGTTTTTCAATAGAAAGTAGTGAATCGTACAGCAAATGACCTCCTGAATACTGAACCATGCATTCCCTGCCGGGCTATCATGATTTTTCACAATAAGTGGCCAATCATCATATCAGGCTGCAGAAGAAAAACCTGGATTTTTTGATAATGGAAATTCCGGATCCCATGTGATGACTTCCCGGTTGAGGAATTACGAAACATACCGCAAATCAGGTAAAGGCTGGATGATTTGCGGTTCGAATGCCTTCAGTACAAATACAGTTCCATAGAAATGTCTTTTAAAATCAATACAATTCAAACATTTTTGCCCCTGGCATGCAATATGCTCTAGAGAATATACAAAACATCAACTAGGAGGAAGTACAAAATGAAAAAAGTTGTTTCCACAATCGTTGCAGCCATGGTAGCCGTTGCTTTCGCTGGTATCGCTTTTGCCGCTGAGCCGATGACCCCTGCAGCAACCCCTGTAGCACCTGCAGTTGCAAAAGAAGTTAAGAAGCCGGTAGTAAAGAAACACCATAAGAAGAAAGTTGCTGCAAAGAAAACCGTGAAAAAAGAAGAAGCTCCTGCAGCTCCTGCAGAGAAGTAATCAAGGCTTTGTCGAGTAAAAAAGCCGCATCGTTTGATGCGGCTTTTTTTATTTCTGAACCATTGGTCGGCATTTCTATCAAACACCCATGATTGGCCATGTTTTTTATATCATGAAGAGCATATATTCACAAGACCAGTTTGCTGGTTTTGGAGAAGCCAATTGCATCTCCCCCACGCACCTCCCCCTGACACTCCAATCACTGCACGTATAGACCTGCTTCCTCCGCGTATCGCCAGCAACACCAGCAAAAACGAGAAAACGACGCGGTTATTAGCCGCGCCGTCTTCGGTACGCAATCCGACTTCATACTCTCCACAAAACAGACAACGATGAGTAGCGCGGAACACCTTGCTTTTCTTGAATATGCCCGCTCTTATTACGATACAAAAGGGCACACTGTATTTACGCGTTACGCATGCTTCGACAAGTAGTCGGCCACCCCTTCGGCCGTCGGCTTCATTCCCGCTTTGCCCGTCCGCCAGTTGGCCGGACAGACCTCTCCGTGGGCCTCATAAAACTGAACTGCCTCAAGCATCCGTATTGCCTCCTCAACATTTCTGCCAAAAGGAAGGTCGTTAACAACGGCATGACGAATCTTGCCGTTGGGGTCGACGAGAAAAAGGGCTCGTAAGGCAACTGATTCTTCAAACAGAACTCCATACTCACGGGCAATGGATTTTGTCAGATCCTGAACGATGGGATACTGGATATCACCAATTCCGCCGTTCTCAATCGGTGTTTTTTTCCAGGCAAGATGGGTATATTTCGAGTCAACGGAAACCGCGACAATTTCACAGTTCTTTGCCTTGATCTCATCAAGTTTCCGGTTGAACGCGATAATCTCTGAGGGGCAGACAAAAGTGAAATCAAGTGGGTAGAAGAACAGCATGACATATTTTCCCCTCAACTTTGACAGGGTAATCTCGCCAAAACTGTTGTCAGGCATTACCGCCTCGGCAGAAAAATCGGGAGCATCCTGGGTTACAAGTGTGGTAAGGGACATAGGTAAATCCTCCTTTGAAAAGTACTATCCGAAATATCTAGTACTTTCATAACAGTGGAGAGAACAATTGTCAATAGGATAATTACTATCTTATTTATCTTTTTGTAAATATATCTGCTCGGCAATGGACATACCCGTCGTAGTCTGGAAGATTTTTCTTATCATTTCAAAGGTTTTACGGTCATCCTTCAGGTCAAACTCGTCGCCCAGGTTCACTAGCCAGTCTGCGTCCCAAATGACACGAAAGTTATCCGTATCCACCTCACCGGGGGAATGATGCGAGGCAATGATCGCGCAAACCTCGTCAATAACAGCCACATCAAAAGCCAGGCCGGTCAGGATCTCGCGAGCAACCGGGGGCCCTTCCCGTTCCTGCAGATCGCCTGAGGATGACCCGTATTTTCGTTCCGCCTCACGAATCCCGATATCATGCAGAAGGGCAGCGGCAATCACCACGAGACGATCCCCTTTCTCATGTTTCAAGATTTGTTCGGCAAACCCGGTAACCCCTAGCGCATGATCTATCCTCCTCTGATCAGCACCGAAATAGTCCCTCATTGCGGCCTCGACACTACTCAAACGTTCCAGCATTTCACTCCCCTCCCTTGATAATGGCTAACAAATTGTACCATCTTCACTAATAGTTACAATCTTCAGAGGGATAGTCTTGCCCGAATTAACCAGCGCCCTTTTCGCAGCCGCCTCAATCCCCCCGCAGCACGGAACCTTCATCCTCACAACAGTTATGCTTTGCAAGGAGCCGTTACGAAAGATATCCGTCAGCTTGTCTGTGTAATACTGATTATCATCCAGTTTCGGGCAGCCGATAACAAGGGCCTTGCCGGCTAGAAAGTCCTTATGGAAATCTGCATAGGCAAAAGGCACGCAGTCGGCGGCGATCAGAATATCAGCATTCTCAAAAAAAGGAGCATCAACCGGAACCAGACTCAGCTGAACCGGCCATTGGCCAAGCCTGCTTTGCCGGCTACCTCGTTCTTCTCCCAAGCTTTCGGGTGAGAATGTTTTCCGGATCACCATCCGGGAACCTGGGCACCCACCCCCATTATTTACCGCGGATGAACTGCCATGCTGCACGGCAATTCCCGATCGAATCGTTGCCTTGACCCTGGTTGCCGCTACCGCCGTCTCATCGAACTCCTCCGCATCGCGCTCGACAATACGGATAGCATCCCGCGGGCAGTCACCGAGACACGCGCCAAGACCATCGCAAAGGTTGTCGGCAGCAAGAACAGCCTTGCCGTTTATGATTTTGATCGCCCCTTCGGCACAGGAAGGAACACAGAGTCCGCAGCCGTTACATTTCTCCTGATCGATCTCAACAATATTTCTTCTCATAGCCAGTATCTCCTTTTCCGTAGAGAGGTTTGTTTTGGATAGTATTCCTTGTCATTAGGTCTTCTCAGCAACAAAAGATGATTGCAGAGTAGCAGCTGCGATGGAAGCGGGTTATGACGCATGTCAAAAAGATGCAGGTTTCCATTTCTCTTCCCATCAGAAGTTTCAAACAGTGCTGTTCCGCGCCGGGATAGGGCTTTCGCGAAGACTCTCGTACGGATTCAATGGAAGATTGAGATAGCAAGAAAATCGTCTGACACCGGCAAGCTGCCTGAGCTGTGTAAAGGCTGATGACCGATTACGAGAGTCTTCGGGGAAGTTCCAGCCCAGCTGTCTATCGTTATTTATCCGGATGGAAACTAATTAGATACTGGACCCATAACCAGCCTCTGTGGTATCTTTTACCGCCCTGAACCGACGGTATACATTTTTTGAATAGCCTAATCCCCAGCAGACAAACTGATAGCAAAGGAATTGGAAAATGGACTACGTATCACATGGAATTCACCACGGTTACACCAACAGAATACTCGCCATCGACCTGTCAACAGGGGAGATTTCCGCCCCCGATCTGGATCCGAAAGTGAGAGACTTCTTTCTCGGCGGACGGAGCCTCGGGCTCTATCTTCTCCATAGCTCGACAACTCCCGAGACAACTGCCACCAGCCCGGAAAATCCATTAATTTTCGCAAATGGTCCACTGGGTGGAATACCGCAGTTTCCCGGGGCAGCCAAGTCCATGGCCATATCCCTTTCTCCCCTTACCGGAATTCCAGGAGTTTCCAACTTCGGTGGTTACTTCGGGGCATATCTGAAATATGCGGGTTTCGACGCTCTGAAGATAACAGGAAAAGCGGATCGGGAAACCATGATCGTAATCGACGGTTTTGCCCGGAAGGTAACCATTGAAGAAGCTCCCAACCTGAGAGAGGTATTCGAACTGGAACGGGCCATTGCCGAGCGGTTTACCCTGGCCGGCTTCGACAAGCGCCATATCACTTTCATGTCCACCGGAATCGGCGCCGATCAAACCTCATTCGGGTGCATCAACAGCCACTACTTCGACGTTACCAAACCGTCCCCTGCCGGACGAGGCATCTTTCGCACCAAGCAAGCCGGCCGCACCGGCATCGGCAGCGTCATGCGAGATAAAAGGATCAAGGCCATTGTCGTGCTGTCCGACCACCCCCACGGCGAAAACCCTTTCGGTGCTGCCGATTGGGAAAGGGTGCGCAAGGCCGGCACCAAACTCCACAAGATCATCAAGGAAGTCGATCCGCAATCACTGAAAATGGCGCGTAAGGGCAGCGCCGGCCTAATTACTTTTATGAATAAAAAGGAATACCAATCCCTGCCCGTAAACAATTTCCAGATGGGGTCGGATCCGCGAGCACCCCAGATATGCGGTAAATTCTACGCTGAAAATCTCTTCGAACATCGGGGCATGGACGGCTGCTTCCCAGGCTGCAACCTGCAGTGCACCAAAGGGGGATGGGTTACCCTGAAATCGGGCGATCACGCCGGTGACAAGGTCTGGGTTGACGGCCCCGAATATGAAACAGCCGCAGGCTTCGGCTCCAATCTGGGCATCTGGAACGCTGAATTTATCATGGAGGCCAACTGGCACTGCGATAATTACGGTATCGACACCATCACCTCTGCCACCATCATGGCTTTTCTGATGGAATGCTCACAACGCGGCTTTCTGACCAAAGAGGACGCGGAGGGATTGGAACTGACCTGGGGCAATGAGTCCGACGCCCTCACCTTCATTCACCGGTTGGCCCACGGTGAGACAGAGATTGCCCGGACCGCCGGCAAAGGGATGTCCGACCTGGTCAACTGGGTTGCGGATCGCTATCACCGGAAAACCGGGACCGATCTGCTTTCTGAACTGCACCTTTTCGCCATGCAGACAAAAGGACTGCCTTTCTCCTTCTACCGGACCCACCGCTCTCTCTCCATGCAGGCGTCCTATGCAGCTGCCAGCGACATCGGTGCACATCACGCGGCCGCCTGGCTCATCAAGGTGGACCTCCTGGGAGCATTCCCGACTTTTGAAGATAAGG